>LJXT01000119.1 GCA_001314815.1 Algoriphagus marincola HL-49 | reverse complement strand
AGAAAGATGCTGCTCTTTGTACCTGATTCCTATGGATTCCGGGTAACTTATTTTTAACTCTGCCTCCTCCAATTTTTGGAATGCCCGCTCCACGGGAATCCAAGGCTGAAAGCTAAAATTAGATTGGTGATAGACTTCCGTTTCTATATGAACTTCGATGGGAAAGGTGGAAGAATTTACCTGATAGTATTTCTGACGGTTGTCAGCAAAAACCGAAAACCCATCAAATAATTCTGCATCCGACAAATCCTTCATTTTGGCTTTTTGGATTGTTTTTCCATTCTGAGGATCAATTACCTCCAAGCTGAAATTTTTAATCTGGACTAGCTTGTCATAGAAAATGCCAACAGAAGCATGGGGCAATCCTTCAGGACTAAGGACAGTCACAGTTTTTTGAGTTTTCAGCGTATAGCCAAAATCCTCATCGATGACAATCTCTTTACTATGAGTTAAATGGGAATAAATGGGTACTTCTTTCGAAGGTAAAGAGTCAAGATTAGCGGTAAAAAACCCTGCCAAAAAGGCCAGAATCGTAAGGGTCATAAATTCAAAAGCTGGGTGAAAATTGGCCGAAAAATATATATTAAATTTTTAAAAGCAACGGGTTTTAGAAAATTATAAACGAACTTTTTTTCAGACTACAAAACATGCATTTCATGCTTTAAACTATGCATAGAGCAAGATATTTTTCCTTGCTTTTCATAAAATATCTAAGCTACTTGGAGGCTTAACTAGAAAATTGCAGCATGAAACCCGTAATCATCAGAAGCTTTGAGGACTTCGAAAAATACAATGCAAAAGAAATAGGAACATCCGAGTATTTTACCATCACCCAAAACCAAATCAATCTTTTTGCCGATGCGACACACGATCATCAATGGATTCATACAGATCCGGAGCGAGCAAAAGTAGAAGGAGCTTTCGGCAATACCATTGCTCACGGCTATTTGACCCTGAGTATCGTACCTCATCTTTGGGAGCAGATCGTACAGGTGACTAATCTGAAGATGATGATCAATTATGGGATCGAAAATTTACGCTTTGCGCAAGCCGTCACTGTAGATAGTGAGGTTCGTTTACATGCAAAACTCAGAAATGTGGCCAATCTTCGTGGTACTGTAAAAGCTGAAGTAGAAGTAAAATTGGAGATTAAAGACCAAAGAAAACCGGCTTTCGCCGGAGTTTTGATTTTCTTGTACCATTTTGAAGATTAGGATGCAAGGAGGTCATTGACGACCGTGGCAGCGCATGAGCAACCAAAGGCAGCCGGTAAGAAAGACATGGTGCCGTAGGCTGACTTTTTGAAGTTGCTTCCATCAGTCATCATGAGACTCTCTTTGATGACCTTTTCTGTTGAATACACTGCCTTAAACCCATCGTAAATCTTCCTTTTCTTCAATCGCTTTCGGATTAGGCGCGCCAGTTTGCATTCGTGTGTCTTGGAGATATCCACTACCCGGATTTTGGTGGGGTCTACTTTGCCACCTGCGCCCATTGAGCTTACCAAAGGAAAGCCTCTACGAACTGCCCCTTCGATCAGGTGAAGCTTTGGAGTGAAACTGTCGATGCAATCAACCACATAGTCAAACTCATTTTCCTCCAAAAGGCTAGTCATGGGTTTGGGCTCTAAAAATTCCCGGATGGTATGGATTTTTAGATTGGGATTGATGGAAAGTAGCCGCTCCTCCATCCATTCGGCTTTGGATTGACCTAGATTTTTTTGGGTTGCCGGCAGTTGACGATTCACATTGCTGATGTCTACGATATCTCCATCGATGATGGTCATTTCGCCCACGCCAGAGCGGGCGATAAATTCCGCTGCAAAGGACCCGACACCTCCCAGTCCTACTACAAGGACATGTTTTTGAGCTAGTTTTTCAAGCCCTTCTCGACCAGTGATTAATTCTGTCCTGCTCAGCCAAGCAAAGTCACTCATTTTAATTTCTTACTTGATATTCGATTCCAATTTTGTATGACCTGCCGCTGCAAGTCTTCGACAGAAAGGCCCAAAATTAAAGAAGCTGCCTGATAAATTTGATCAATTTCTTCCTCCGAATTATCGGTTTCGAAAAAAATCCGGTCTTTTGGACAGTTTTTAAGCCATTGGGAAGCATTGGATTTGGAGTCTAGGATTTTCTCTCCAAAGGAGAAGCTTACAGCGAATGGCAATAGTTGCTCTGCAAGATGGGTTTTTAGGTTCCATCCATGCCAGATGATTTGGGGATGCGAGCTTGTGTTTTTTAAATATTCCAAAAGTAAGTCATGCCCTTTGACGCAGTGTAGAATCAAGGGTATCCCCTCTATTTTTGCGGTATTTACCTGCTCTTCAAAGGCAGCTTTTTGAATGGATAATTTCGGGCCACGGAGCCGGTCAAAACCTGCTTCGCCTATGGCCAAGCAATTTTGATTGGTTACATAATTTCTGAATTCCGACCATTTTTCCTCCCACTTGTCATATAAATACCAAGGGTGAAGACCAATAGAAAAGTATTGATTGGGAGATAGGGAGTTGATATCCCTTTCTGCATTGAATAAGCTATTCGGAATATTCAATCGATGAGTATGGATATTAAAAAGTTTCATTTTGAAATCTAATATTTTGTGAATTTATTTAGGTCAAAACCAAAGATTATGATTCGACAAAGCTATCTACTATTACTCGTAATTGCTGCATTTTTTGCCTGTCAAGGCACGGAGACTGAAGATGCCTCCGAACCGATCAACTTGGAATTGGAAGTTACTGATTCGGTTCGCATACCTTATGTAGGCGTTTTATCCTTTATGGATATCCGGCCTGAGTGGAATAGGGCTCTGTTTTTTGATTTGCAGAAGCAGAGCTTTGTCAGCACTGACTTGCAAGGTAATATCCTTGGGGAATTCTCGAAAGATCGGGATTCTCCAGATGGATTTGGGTCTTTTCCGATGGCAGCGGGTAGATTTTTGGATCAGAATCGGATTCAGCTGGTTTCCATGTATGGGGTCTTTGAATATGATTTGGAAGGAAATCTCCTGCGAAGCGCCAAGACTCCAAAAGACGAGATTAAAGGCTTTTCGGGTAGGATGGATGCTATTCGGGAGATATTCCCCGTAGGAGATCGATTGTTGCTGACAGGACTACTTCCCCGGACAGAATACAATAAAACCCAGCCTGAGTTTTATGATACTTTTAAGCAGCTCGTTTGGGTCGATCCGCAGTCTGGGAGTATGGAGCAGTTCCTGCATTTGGACTCTGCGAGTATTTTCCAAAATAACCGCTCGCATGAACCGACCACGCTCTCCGCTACTTTTGATATCCGGGATGATGAGTTATTTGTGATATCCGGTGGTGATCCTTTTTTGAATGTGTATGAGCTAAAATCACCCTACAAAAAATTAAAGCGAATTCCATTGGAATTGACTGATTTTCAGGTGAATCCTGGTGAAGATCCTCAAAAAGCGGATCCCAGAGCTATTTCTTTTGATCCGAGCTATGGGATGATCAGCAAGCTGACAATTGTGGGAGATTACTTGTTAATCAATTATACAACCGGCTATGAAGACCTTGATCGAGAGGAATACCAGTCGATTCAGTCTCAGGATCAATGGCAGGATTTCAATGCAAGGGTAGGTGAAAAGTACAAGCCCCGGCTTCAGGTCCTTTCTTTGGAGGGTGAGAAATTGCTAGATATTGAAATGCCCGATAGACTAGGAAATGTCTTTGTTAGCCGAGATGGAAATCTTTGGTTTAATGTATTGCCAAATCCGGATGTCGAGGAGGACTTTTTTCAAATCAATAAGGTGGAGATCAAAAAAAGCCGGGATTAACCGGCTTTGAACATTCCTACTGTTTTTGATAGGCAAAGGTACCGCCTCCTTGTTTGAAGGTGAGTGCGCCTTTACTCGGTTCAAAAATAAAAGTGGCACCGACCTGCCGAAATTCGAAGGTATGCTCGGCAGTGGCTTCTAAAGGTATAGCTGGCTGTCCAGTAGCTTGTACAATCAGGGTTTTTCCTTCCTTGGTAAAATTGAATTTAAGCGGAAGCTGCTCAGAGGCGTATTCCCCCAGATAAGACTCAAGCTGCCCTAGACTCACCGTGTAGCTTTGAAATGAAGGGAAGTTAATCTCTTTTCCAAAATAAGAGTCCATGAGTGCCAGCGTGATATCGTTGGTATTAAAATTCACGCCATTGGCGAGGGTAACCAGCGTTAGCTTTTCTTCGGGAAAATGTGCCAAAAGAGACTGAAATCCATCAATTCCTCCACTATGTCCAAGTGCTTTTCGCTCATAATAGGGGAAGGAGAAAATACCCCGACCGAAGCCATCTTGAAGCGCAGTCATTTGGTCCAGACTTTCTTTTGAAATCAGCTCACCGGCGAAAAGCTTCTCGATAAAGACGGCAAGATCTGCTGCTGTGGACTGAATGGCTCCAGCGCCCAGTGGAATACTTGGGTCAGTTTCTGCCTCTAGTGTCCAATTGTCCTTGAAGGAATAGGATCGTGCCTCGTTTTCCTCTGGCTTGATCGCATCAAATATCTCTGTGTTTTCCAGCTTAATCGGACTTGTAATTCTTTTTTCCAAAAGTTCTTGGAAGGACTTTCCGTAGGTTTCTTCCAAAATGAATGTCAATAAGACATAATTGGAATTTGAGTATTCTGCCTTGGAGTCAGGAGTAAAAATACTACCGCCTTCCGCAATGATCTTTACCATTTCATCCTCAGTCTTTGGCTTGGTGTAATAGGTCAGATAAAGAGGACTATTGGTAAAATTGGCAATTCCGCTTCGATGCCTCAGAAGCTGGTCAATGGTGATAGCCTCGGCATTGGGTACTGAAGGATAAAAATCTGCCAGCTTTTGATCCAATGAAAGTTTTCCCTCTTCCACAGCCTGAAAAATCAAAACTGAGGTGAACATTTTAGAAATTGACCCGATATTAAGTTTGGTTGTGGGGGTCAATTTTTGCTGCTTTTCCAAGTCTGCATAGCCTATTGCCTTTTGATAGACGGGCTCTCCATTTTTTGTGATAAATACAGTTCCCATGTACTTATCATAAAAGTCCAATGAGTCAAAGAAACGATCAGTTTGCTCAAAATTCGATTTTTGGCCAAATAGGCTTGTGCTGCTTAGCCAAAATAAGGACAGGTAAAGTGTAAATTTTCTAAGCATGATTTGAATAAGTTAGATATAAAAAGCTCCTAGCTAAAATATTGGCTAGGAGCTGATTTTCAAAGTATTAAGTTTAATCTAAGCGGTTTCTTTCTTCTGAGCTACCTGTGCTAGAACGTACTCGGAAGCTTTCACCTTGAGCAAATCTCCATCTTAAGGTAAAGCGCACACCCTGATTGCTTCGGTATTGTCTAAAGCCTGTATTGATGTCTGCGAAGTCCACATTAGCACGGATGATCTGAGAGCGGAAAAGGTCAGTACCGTTGACAGATAAGGTGAGCTTATCCTTCATCAAGGTCTTCGTCACCCCTGCATCTACCCAGGCAAACCCTTTGATGGTACCCTGACCCCAAATTTGTGGACCTACATACATACCGACCAACTCAAACTTGAAGCCTTTCGGCAAGGTCAAGTTATGCTGGGTACGAGCCATGAAGGATACCTGATCCACATCCAAGAGATCATCTCCAATCTGAGACTTGAAGCGGTTATAGTTTACCTGTACCATGTTAGAAGCATTCCACCACTTGGCGATTTCAAGTGGTACAATTCCACGGAAATTGACATTTCTGGTTTTGTCAAAGTTATCGGTAAAAGTGGTGGTCGTTCTAGCTTCCTGATCTTGGATAAATACCTGCATAAAGGCATCTTCAGTCTCAGAATAACCTAAAGTGAATTGGTATGCTCCATTGATGACATGATTCATCTCGAAGTTATTCGAATACTGAGGTCTCAAATTCGGGTTTCCGGTTTCTGAGGTCAATGGATCAATGTAATAGATGAATGGATTGAGCAATCGATAGTTTGGACGAGTGATTCGACGGTTTAGATTATAGATGATTTGATACTTCTCGCTCACCTGATGCTGTACAAAGAAGCTAGGGAACAGGTTGAAATATTGTTGTTTGTTTTGTTGTTCCAATGTCACCGAATTTCCCAAAATGTCTGAGTATTCACCTCTTAAGCCAAATTGATAGTTTACTTTTGGACTGAAAGCCCCTTTCAAGGAAGCGTAAGCAGCTAAGACATTTTCACTATAGATAAACTGGTTAGAATTTGGATCCGGCTCAAAGGGTCCTTCTTCGATCGCACGGCTCAGATCCAGATTGTTGTCTGATTCCACCCAGCTACCTTTTAGACCTGTTTCCAAGATCTTTCCGTTTTTCAAAGGCTTGGTAAAATCAACCTTTGCTGTCAGGATGGTATAGTACATATCATTCAGCGTGAGGATTTGATCAGTTGTAAAGTTGGACTGATCCACACCGGTCCAATACTCATTGGAGAGTAAAGACTCAGAGTTTGATTTCATGATGGTATAATCCAAGTCCGCAGCAATTTTAGTCCCTAAGGTATCTAGCTTTCCATCATAGTGGAGGTTTCCAAAAATTCTGTCTCTGGTTCCATTATCGTCATTTCGAGAGTTCAAATAGTTGAATTCTGACTCACCAGGAATAGAAATCTCTGTGAAGGAGTTATTATTCGATCCTCCGGTAGACCTTGATGCTTGAAGATTGATTCCCAAGTTATGATTGGGATTGATCTCGTAGTTAGCCGATCCGGTAAAATTCGGAGTACGGAAGCGAGTTTTGATTCTGGAGTCTTGAGTAAACTTAGAAGTACCTTCTTCTAGCTCAAAGTTTCGGATGATATCCAGGTCATTGTAATTTGCGATTTCATTGTAGTTCAAATTCGCATTGGTAGACCATTTTCCTTTTTTCACATTGATAGTTGCGCCAGCAAGGGGAGCATTCAAGCCGTTGTATTGAGTCCCTAATTGAATATTTCCAAAGACTCCATCTACCGTGCTTTTCTTCAATACAATATTGATCACACCTGCGGCACCTTCAGCATCAAATCGGGCAGAAGGATTATTGATGACTTCGATACTTTTGATGTTTTCTGCGGGCATTGACCGAAGGTAGTTTGCCAAATCAGTCGAACTCATGTAAGTAGGTCTATCGTTGATCATCACTGTGACACCAGTGCGACCATTTAGATTGATATTTCCATCCTGATCGACATAGACACCTGGAGATCTACCGATGACATCCAAGGTGTTTGACCCTTCTGCCATCACGGTTCCTTCTACATTGACGATAGTTTTATCCGGTTCGATGATGATTTCCGGTCGGGATGACTGTACAGTGACTTCATCAAGACCAGTCATTTCATCTTCCAATTTGAGGACACCAAAATCTTTGGTCATCCCAGGAACTAGCTCAAAGGTTTCAGAACTGTAAGTCGTATACCCAATAGAAGAAATCACCAGTTTGACCGTTGCAGACTTTACTGATTCGATAAAGAATATCCCATCCTCATCAGAAACAGCTCCATCCACAAGTCCACCGTTGTTTGATTCGATCAAGGCAACGTTTGCGAAAGGAACTGCCTCTCCATTTTGGTCAACGATTTTCCCTGAGAGCTTGCTGATATCTTTTGCAGCAAGGGTGCTTAGGCCCATCAGGTAAAATAGAAAAGAAAGAAAAATTAAATTGGCGGTTTTCATTTGTGTTGGTTCTTTTTTGTTTTCGTACCAGCTAATGAAAAAGAAGTGCCATAGTGAAAAAAAGCTTCTAAATCTGCTAAATGAGCTGTTTTTGAGTATTTGTAGCAAAATATGTGTTCGGTTGTGAACAGGAATTGTCCTGAAAACCGAACAAAAAAATCCCCGGATTTGAGCCCGGGGATTTAGTAGGTTTTTAGAAAAACTTATTTCAAAGCAGCTAAATAGCGCTTATTGACTTCTTCCCAGTTTACTACATTCCAGAATGCACCAATGTAATCAGGTCGTCTGTTTTGATAGTTGAGATAGTAAGCATGCTCCCACACATCCAATCCGAGGATAGGAGTACCTTTGATTTCTGCCACATCCATCAGCGGGTTGTCCTGATTGGCACTTGATACGATTTCTAAATCGCCTGTGGCAGTAACAATCAACCATGCCCATCCTGATCCAAATCGGGTGGCAGCTGTTTTTGAAAAGAGGTCTTTAAACTCATCAAAGTTTGCATACTTGTTGTTGATTGCGCCAGCGAGATCACCGGTAGGATTTCCTCCGCCACTTGGAGAGAGAATAGACCAAAATAGACTGTGGTTATAATGACCGCCTCCGTTGTTTCTAACGGCTGTGTTGGAACCTGCCACTTTCATCAACTCTTCCAGAGATTTGCCTTCTAGGTCAGTTCCTGCTACTGCGTTGTTTAGGTTGGTCACGTACCCGTTGTGGTGCTTGCCGTGGTGGATTTCCATAGTGCGCGCATCGATATGCGGCTCCAGTGCATCAAATGCATACGGTAAGGAAGGTAGTTCAAAAGCCATTTGTTTTAAAATTTATGGTGAAACATGTAATAAATATCCCTTTAAAGAATCTGCTTTGGTAACCACTATCCATGACAAATGGTTCTTTTATGTCGAAAAACATCTCATTCTCGTAGTTTTTCGAAAAAGCGATGAATTAATTCTTCAGATGGAACTGCCAAGAGTCCTTCATGAATTTTTGTTTTAGGATGAAGGGTCTTCGAGTTATTCTGGCGAAACCCCCTTTTAGGATCAGCAGCGGCAAAAAAAACTTCTCCGATTTGGGACCAAAAAAGTGCTCCACCGCACATGGTGCATGGCTCAAGGGTTACGTATAGCCGGCAGTCATTGAGGTATTTTCCTCCCAAAAAATTTGCTGCCGATGTGATGGCTATCATTTCCGCATGCGCAGTGACATCATTTAGTCTTTCTGTTTGATTGTATGCTTTTGCTATGATGCGGTTTTTGGATACGATGACGGCGCCCACGGGGATTTCCCCTTCTTCGAAAGCCATCTGCGCCTGCTTGAGCGCTTCATTCATGAAATATTCGTCCGAATACAGCTCCATTTACCTGAAATAATCAAGGATTTCATTTCGAATACCCTCATTGATCACAACAGCCAAAATCAAAGAAACTACTAAACCGATGGTCGCCTTGTAAAGATCATTGCCTGCAAGTTTTAAAGCTCGGAATCTCCATGCTCTTTTGTTCTTTGCTTTGCCATGCTTTCCAATCGCAATGGCTAACTCACGGCCTCCTAGCAAGCCAATGAATACCCAAGTGGTACTCATCGGTACATTGCTATACATTTTGAAATAGAAGAGGATAATCGCATAGACAAAGTCTACGATGGTAGCAGCCCGTACATCTGTCACATTGGTCTTCTCGTTGACGATTCCCTGAATCTTATCGCCTTTCAGGTAGAAAAGGAATCCTAATCCCACAAAAACAAATCCCGTGTAAATCAAAAACTCGGTGACTCCAAGTTGTCTTGGAAGGAAGACTGCAATATTTGCCGCATCTTGCATGATCCATATCGACCAAAGAGTTCCAGAGGTAATCCATTGAAGTACGATCCAATAGGGTTTTGCTGGTCCCTTTAGGTAATTTTTAACAAATCGCTCCAATACAAACCACACGACAATAGCCAGAAAAAAGGCCAAGATATATCCCAAAAAACTCTTGAACATGACACTAGCAATGGTGCCAGCCTTGTATGTAAATACATTCAGGAGCAAAAAGGTAGTGGAGACTGGCATTCTAAGCCTAGTCATGATCAAAAGGACAATAGGAGCCGCAAGTTGCAAGAATACGAAATTGTCAGGAGCACGATCAAGCCCGGGTACTGAAAGGCGTTGGTGACTGACATCTCCGTCATACATTACCCAACTGTAAGTAACCGTCGCGACGAAAATCATTCCCATAAAGAGCCAAAGCCAATACCACTTGCGATGCTGATTGGATGCAATGAAAGTACCAATGGTCTGAATACTGTCATTGGCTATGGCTGAGTAGGCTGCCAGGAAAAAACCAAACCACATCGCAGGATAGGTGTAAGGCGCGATGATGGCTGCCACGGAGATTAAAATACAAATCACAATCAAGAAAGTCCTTTCTTTTTTTGTGAAGTCAAAAAGTGCGTAAGCGGTTTTGGAAAGGTTTTCCTGATTGATGTTTTGGTCAATACTCTTCTTAGGCATGTTTTAGCTGGTGGAAGTTCGTGACAAAAATAAAGAAGTTATTCAGGCCTTCATGTTAATAAATTGTTAAGCTAAAAATAAGCAATTTATTTAAGCTTGGCATCATGTTGTTTATCGTAAAAAAATTCCAAATTTTGGTCATTGATCAAAAAGCTATTTGGATAGCAGCGCCAATTCAATGGTGTTTTTTCAGATAAGTCAGAAGATCAGAAAACAAGCCAACACCTATCGCATTTAATGGAAAGCTGGGATCTAGAGCAAAAAAAGGAAGCAAAATGGAAAAGTTATGCCATTGGATTGGTTGCGCTTTTGCTGTTCATTTTCGCGATCGATCTATTGACTGTATCCATGGGAGACCTCAATAGTAAAGTTGCTACTGATCTCTTCTCAGCTACTAAAAATCCCTTCATTAGCTTATTCATTGGTCTTTTGATGACTGCTTTGTTACAGAGTAGCAGTACGGTGACTGCAAGTGTAGTGGCAGTAGTTGCCGCAGGGACTATTTCTTTGGAGCAGGCTGTTCCCTTGGTAATGGGAGCAAATATCGGTACGACGCTTACCAGTACCTTGGTTTCTTTTTCCTACATCATGAAGAAGAAGCAATTCAAGCGTGCGCTTTCAGCAGGTATCATTCATGATATCTTCAATATTTTCACGGTAATTATTTTACTGCCTTTGGAACTCTATTTCCAACCGCTCACTAAAACTGCGCTTTATTTTGCCCAATGGTTTGCTCCAAATGAAGATTTCTCAGGACCGGTAATTTATCATTCATTATTTACCAGACCTGCGACCAATTGGCTGGTAGAAGCTATTGGGATTCCCTTTTTGACCACCATTATAGCCGTGTTTTTGGTTTTTGCCGCGATCAAGCTGTTGGCAACTTCCATCTATAAAAGCTTTGTAGTGCAGAGTTTTCAGGATATCAATAAAGTTATCTTCAAGAATGGCAGCTTGGCTTTTTTCTACGGGACCTTTTTCACGGCTGCTGTTCAGTCTTCTACTGTGACGACCTCGCTGATTGTTCCGCTAGTGGCCACCAAAAAAGTAAGCCTCAAAAAAGTATTTCCTTTCATAGTTGGAGCAAATATTGGAACCACCATCACGGCAGCGATAGCCGCACTTTATAAAAGCGAAGCCGCTATCGCCTTGGCCATTGTACACTTTTTATTCAATACCATCGGAGCCATATTGATTTTGGGTATTCCTCGATTTAGAGAGGTTCCGATTCGTTTGGCAAACTTCATGGGTAAAAAGTCAGTAAAATCCAGAATTTGGGGATTTGGTTACCTTTTGCTTATGTTTTTTATTATCCCATTCCTTCTGATTTACTTCAGTTCCGAATAAGGCTGGGAGTCTTTCCAAGCTTCAAAAAGTGCCCTTGCACTACTGGTTCCAATTCTGTCAGCTCCCGCTTTGATCAGTTCCAAAGAAAAGTCCAAGGTTTTGATTCCCCCGCTAGCTTTGATTCCGATATTTGAAGAAAGTGTCTGTCGCATAAGCTGAATATCGGATACTTTGGCTCCTGATGGCGCATAGCCGGTGGAGGTTTTGACAAAGTCTGCGCCGGCATCCTGACAGATTAGGCAAGCTTCCCGAATTTGACTTTCATCGAGGTAGGCTGTTTCGATGATCACTTTCAAAACCCGCTCTTCCTCATGGCAGATTTCTGCGATCTGGGCGATTTCTATTTTCGGCCAATTCATCCCTGAGTGAAAGGCGGTCTGTGACCAAACGAGATCTAGCTCATCTGCTCCGTTTTTGATCGCTTCTCGGGTTTCTGCCACCTTAGTAGCTGTATCCTCAAATCCAAAAGGGAATCCAATCACCGTGACTGTCTGTATATCCTCCTGCTCGAGTTCGCGGTGGGCTTTTTTGACCCAAAAAGAAGGAACGCAAACACCCACAAATTGATATTCGATAGCCTCCCGAATCAATAACTCTACTTCCTCCTGCTTCATGGTAGGCTTTAGCAAGGTGGATTCTAGAAATCGATTAAAGTTATTCTTCATCTGCCACGTAGTCTTTCAGATACATAAACTCCAACGTCAAATCACCATCTCTGGCGATGGTGGCTCGCTCAAGAATGGCTGAACTTTCCTCCAGTAGCTCTGGAACAATCCATTCACTTAATTGTCTGCCAAAATCCTTGGTAGCCTCTCTCGGTAGCTCGCAGGGCAAATTATCGATAGCCATGACGGATATGCTGTTTTGCTTTCCAAAAGCTTCAATTTCCTCACCACTTTCCCGATCAATATCATAAACAGGGGAAGCGATCGTAGATGGCCTAACTGTGGTGGGGATGTAGCCATCGATGTCACATGTGATATCAGCAATCACCGAAATGGAAAAGTCAGGCGAGGCGATCTCTGATTTTTGGAAAAGCTGTGGCGCTTTTGGGTCCCAATAGACTGCACCGATTAAGATTTCACCCTCTTCGGCAAATTTTGCAAAGTGACTTTCGTAAAGCTCCGGCTGAGTATAAAATTCCTCTTTGCTAAATGCCCCATCCGTGCGTCTACGGTTGTAATCTCCGACATCCAATTGCACATAGACAGGCTCTTCAAAATACTGATGCAAGAACTCTTCCGTACTAACTTTTCGGATACCCATACTGTCTAGGATTTCCTTCGAGCCACCTCCTACGCGTCCTGTTCCAGTCAACACAATCTTCACCGGCGGAAGCTGAATTTTATTGAGTTCGGCTTTTAGCTCCACTAGGTCAAAACAC
>LJXT01000118.1 GCA_001314815.1 Algoriphagus marincola HL-49 | reverse complement strand
GGGTAAGCTGCACGCATCGGCCCATGCAGGTGATGCATAAATTGTATGTTACCGATTTTCAAAAAAGCGATGGAAGTACTTCTATCGCTTTTTTTTATGCAGGTTTAATCAATTTTTAACGAGAAAGCAGAAGATTTAGAGTATACTTTGGAGTACGGAGTTCTAGAATCAAGATTTTGTTTTTAATTTAAAGTATGAAAAATAGTATAGCCAAAGGATTCATCAGAACCAAAGTTAATTTGCTCATCCTAGCGGTGATAGGATTTTCCTGTTCGGAAAAATCTGAGACGCAAGACCCTGAATCCGAAGCTCAAATAGTCTACGACACACCAAAGCCTACCAAAGATACTCCTGAAGGGATGGCATGGATTCCAGGAGGTGAATTTACGATGGGGACGAACGAGGCTGACGCCTATGCTGCTGAAAAGCCTGCAGTTCGACTGAAAGTAGAAGGCTTTTGGATGGATACCCATGAGGTTACGAATGCTGAATTTGCTGAATTCGTTGAGCAAACAGGCTATGTCACCATGGCCGAACGTCCTGTCGAATGGGAAGAATTAAAGAAACAACTTCCTCCTGGGACTCCAAAACCTGATGATTCTTTGCTAGTTCCAGGCTCCTTGGTTTTTACCCCTCCAGCCTCCCAAGTTCCTCTTCAGGATATCTCGCTGTGGTGGACTTGGGTCAATGGAGCTTCATGGAGACATCCCGAAGGTCCTGATTCCAACCTAGACGGTCGAGAAAATCACCCCGTAGTCCATATTGCCTATGATGATGCAGTAGCCTTCGCAGAATGGGTTGGGAAGCGCCTGCCTACCGAGATCGAATGGGAGTTTGCTGCACGAGGTGGAATGAACGGAAAAAGATTTGCATGGGGTGATGAGCTCACTCCAAACGGACAATATCTAGCAAATACATTTCAAGGAAATTTTCCCAATGAAAACACCGCAATGGATGGTTTTGTAGGGACAAGTCCCGTGAAATCATTTGCTCCAAACACATTTGGACTTTATGATATGATTGGAAACGTTTGGGAATTGACAAGTGATTGGTTTGATGCCCTGAAGTATGCTAGACTTGCAGGAGAAGCGCCCAAGCTGGATGCAGGAATGAACCCTTGCTACAACCCCGATAATCCATTCGCTAAAGAACGAGTCATCAAAGGAGGCTCCTACCTCTGTGCTGCCAATTACTGTGTAAACTATCGTCCTTCAGCTAGACAAGGTCAAGCTTATGATTCAGGAACTTCCAATGTCGGCTTTAGACTGGTAAAGGACCCTGAAAACAAGAATCTTACGCTTAAATAAAATTGAATTTGAAAGTTCTAGAAGCTTTCTCAAAAGTAAAGTTTGTCACATTGAGCGAAGTCGAAATGTTCTCCAGAATACTGGAAATAGCCTTCGACTCCGCTCAGGCTGACAAAAAAACGTTTTTTGAGACAGCCTCCTTCTTTATTGATAACCTTTAAGGATTCGCTTGATATACTTTCCTACGATATCAAACTCCAAATTGACAGTATCCCCAACTTTCAATTGGTGGAAATTGGTGTGTTCGTAGGTATATGGAATAATAGCAACAGAAAACACCCCCGGTCCGGAATTAAAGCAGGTCAAACTAGTCCCGTTAATCGTGATTGATCCCTTCTCTACGGTGACATTCCCAAGGCTTGAATCATATTCAAAATCAAAAATCCAGGAACCGTTTTCATCCTTTATTCCCGTAATTCTTGCTACTTGATCGACATGACCTTGAACAATATGTCCATCAAAGCGTCCGTTTGCAGACATGCACCGCTCTAAATTTACTTTTTTACCAACTGTCCATTCTGAGAGATTGGTCTTTTGAATCGTCTCATCAATTGCTGTGACTTTGTAGGTCTGGGGAGTGGTTTCAACAACGGTCAGGCAAACCCCATCATGCGCAAGCGATTGGTCGACCTTCAGTTCAGGAGCTAAATTGGACTCCAATAAAAAATGTGCATTTGAGCCTTCCCTTACGATTTCTTTTACCGTGCCAAACGATTCGATGATACCAGTGAACATGCGTGATTTCTTTTTGATTGAGTTTCAATGATTAAGTACAAAATGCCCTAAAGGGTTTCAAATTAAGCCAAATAATCACTTATCTTCGACCGGAATCCAAATAAAATATGCCACTCCTCAAGCTCGAAGATACTTACCTTCACAAGGGAAAAAGAAAAGCCCTCGTCCGGGAGATCAAACAAAAGGGAATCTCTGACGAGCGTGTCCTAGAAGCGATCAATACCCTGCCCAGACATTTTTTCTTTGACTCTGCTCTAGTTTCCCATGCGTATGAAGACAAGGCTTTCCCGATTGGAGAGGGTCAGACCATCTCCCAACCATACACGGTTGCCTTTCAAACTCAGCTCTTGGACGTAAAACCCGGTCAAAAAATACTAGAAATCGGAACAGGTTCAGGCTATCAGGCAAGTATTCTCCACTTGATGGGAGCAGAAGTATACACGATTGAATATCAAAAGAAGCTTTTCGAGGGGACCAAAAAATTCTTAAATAGGCTGGGCATCACTGATATGAAGCTTTTTTACGGGGATGGATCCCAAGGCTTGGCAAGTCATGCGCCATTTGACCGGATTTTGGTAACTGCCGGAGCTCCTGTCGTTCCTGATGCACTTATTGAGCAGTTGGTGCCGGGAGGAATTCTAGTAATCCCAGTAGGTGACCGAAGCCGTCAAAAAATGCTCAAAATCACCAAACAAAAAGGTGGCAAATATACTTCTGAAGAATATGACTATTTCGCTTTTGTCCCTCTTTTGGGAAAAGATGGCTGGCGGTAATAGAAATTGAATCAGAATAAAATTTTGTTTCAAAATAAATTCAAGCCATTGTTTAGAATATAATTTTTATTTTTGTCTCAAATCATTGAAATATGGCTAAGAAAAAATTTGCTAAAGATTCGGCAACTATCATGACAGAAATGGTATTGCCCAACGATACCAATACCTTGAATAACCTGATGGGTGGTCGCTTGATGCATTGGTTGGATGTGGTGGCTGCCATTGCTGCACAGAAGCACTCCAATCGAATCGTAGTCACAGCCTCTGCTGATAGCATTTCCTTCAAACAGCCAATTGCTTTGGGAAATGTGGTGACCTTAGCTGCTCAGGTCACTAGAGCTTTCAACTCTTCCATGGAGGTACACATCGAAGTCACGGCCGAGGATATTCCTGCTAACAAGAAAACTGTCACTCACCGTGCATTTTTCACATTTGTAGCAGTTGATCAAAACGGCAAACCGATAGAAGTGCCTGAGGTGGTGCCGGAAACGAAAGAAGAAATTGAGCTTTACGAGGGAGCACTCAGAAGACGACAATTACGCCTAGTCTTGGCAAAAAGGATGAAACCTGAGGATGCCGTTGAGCTTAAATCCATCTTCAATTTGGACATTCCGCAATAATTCGATCAGGAGACTAACAAAGTCTCCTTTTTTTTTGGGAGGCGACCAATTTTTAAGCAATTTTCAAGCATGGAAAGTGACTCACTACATAGTCTGAAATTACTCCTGAACGAAGATTTATACTTGGTTCCAGAGGAGATTGATCAAATTTTATCCCCTGAAAAAACAGAGCCAAGAAAAGAGGTTAAAAAAGAAACAACTCCTACCTACGACCAAGCTCCACCAGTGGATGATTCCAGTGTCGCAGATGAGGTAAAAGAACCTATTCCTCCAATCGTTCGAGGGCAATTTGCCAAAGGGATTTTGATCCTTCATGAAGAAGACGAGCTTGCAGATGAAGTGATGGACATGCTGTCGAAGATGGTTTCGGCCGTAAATCATTCCATGAGTGATGTGGGGCTTTTGAGCAGTGAAGAATTGAAGGGTAAAAGTTTGGAGGATTTTCAGGCAATCAATGCTCACAAGGTCATTAAGTTTGGAAAAATCTCACACCCTATCAACGCCCTGCCGATACCTTCCTATCAAATCAAAACCGAGGAGGAAACCGAATACCTCTTTGCTGATTCTCTTACACAAATTAGCATGGATAGAGCACTGAAAAAGAAGCTCTGGGAAAACCTTCAAACCCTATTTAATATCAGCTAAATGAATACCGAACAAGTAAAATGGGCCAAGCGCTTCAAATGGATAAGCTTAATCGAAGGAATATCTTTTTTGGTACTCCTCTTCATTGCTATGCCGCTCAAATATATCTATGAACTCCCAATGGCAGTCACCGTGGTTGGATGGATTCACGGGGTATTATTTGTAATCTATATCTATGTGGTATTTCCTACCGCTTCCAAACTGAAATGGGATTTTAGTCGGACGCTCTTTGCATTAATTGCGTCTGTGCTTCCCTTTGGACCGTTTATTTTTGATCGTAATCTACGAAAGAGTCAGCAAGTAGATTTTTAATTGCCATGGCTTTGATCAGTAAAAAAAAACAAGTCTACCCAATCAGTGAAGGGCTAAGAGATTACCTGATCAATCATGGAAGGGAAGTGGATATCCCAATCCACTATGATGAGCTCCTTCGATATAAAGATTCAATCGCGCTGTATGACTCCAAAGAGCAGGACACGCTATGGGAAACTGTTTTTTATGAACAGAGTGACCGTGAAGAGATTCATTACAATGTCAAGCGAATCTATGCAATCCTAAAAGCCGGAGGTGACATGTCTGTCATGGAGCACCTTTACATCGATCGAATTGATCTCTGCATTTATGGGAATACACAGCCTTTCCGAATTCGGATCGTAAACCGGATCAATGATAATTTTGACTATTTCTATATCAAAAATGCGGACGCCTCAAGGGTTTACGGGCTAGAGCTGGAACATTTACTTTCTCCCAACAGAATCAGCTACCTCGTACATCGAAACACCCTGATTGAGGAGCATATCGCAGGAATTCCTGGAGATAAATTTATGCGACTGCACATGCAGGATTCTCACCTGAATCCCATTCGATTGGCGAAAGAGTTTGTGAAATTCAATGAGCGCTGCTTTGTAAGATTGCTAGGCGACATGCATTCTTCAAATTTTGTAATCGATGTGACTCCAGACTTTGAGGAAACCAATTATCGGATCCGGGCTATTGACTTTGATCAGCAATCCTATGAGGGAAAAAAGTCTATCTACCTACCCCAATATTTCAAGGAAAACAATGTCCTTATCCAACTGGGAATGAAATACATCACTCCGGAATCCATGCGCCAATATCAGCGGGAAGAGCGAGCTTTGATTGCTACCCGGTTAAAGTCTTCTAAGCAGGAAATTGAAGCTATACTCTTAGCAATGGAAAATGATCATATTTCACCGTTAGAAAATATCGATAGTCTGAGGAGGGAACTGGCCCGGCATTACAAGAATCAGAAGTTTATGAGTTGCCAAAATATGGGACAAATCCTTCGAGTCAGCTTGCAACAGGTGCTTAATTACTAAAATGAACAAGTCTACTTTTTCAATTTCTCAAATGGATTGCCCATCCGAAGAAACCATGATTCGGATGAAACTTCAAAACGTAGAGGGAATAGCCGGACTTTCATTTGACTTGGAGAAAAGGGTTTTGGATGTCTCACATGAAGGAGATGTGAAGGAAATCTCGGCTGCACTGGAGGAGTTGAACCTTGGAAGTAAATTTGTACAAACTACTGAGATTGAGAAATTTGAAAAGTCGGAGAATGATATTCAGAAAAAGCTCCTGTGGACAGTTCTGCTCATAAATTTTTCATTTTTCCTGATCGAAATGATTTTCGGTTGGCTAGCTGAATCCATGGGATTAGTTGCGGACAGCTTGGATATGCTCGCTGATTCAATGGTCTATGCACTCAGTTTGATTGCAGTCGGAAGCAGCATCACGAGACAAAAACAAGTAGCTGGAATAGCAGGTGTTTTTCAGCTTTTATTGGCAGCCGGAGGTTTTTATGAAGTGGTCAGACGATTTTTGAATGTGGATGAACGGCCTGATTACCAGTGGATGATCATTATTTCGATTTTGGCATTGATTGCAAATGCTTGGTGTCTTTACCTTTTGCAAAAATCAAAAAGTCAGCAAGCCCATATGAAGGCAAGTATGATTTTCACCTCCAATGATATCCTGATCAATGCAGGAGTAATCCTTGCCGGCTTGATGGTTCTTTGGCTAGATTCCTCCCTACCAGATTTGATCATCGGGGCATTCGTATTCGTTTTGGTGAGTTTGGGAGCTTGGCGGATTTTGAAATTGGCGAAATAAAATCACCACTTTTTCAATTGCTCATAGACCAAATGAAGCGGGAATCCCATGACATTGAAATAAGAACCTTCAATGCGGGAAACACCGATGAAACCTATCCATTCCTGAATGCCATAGGCACCAGCTTTATCAAATGGCTTGTATTTCTTGATATAATGCCAAATCTCCTCTTCCTCCAAAAATCGAAAAGTGACCAAGGTTTCATCCTCCAAGGTGATTCTTTTCAAACGGTCCTTGATGGTCACAGCAGTCATCACGGTGTGAGTAGCTCCAGAGAGACTTTTGATCATATCAAAGGCCTCCTGATCGGATTGGGGCTTACCTAAAACATGCCCATTTTCAATCACCACGGTATCAGAAGTAATCAAAATCTCATTTTCCAAAAGTTCATCGGGAAAGGATTCTGATTTCAATTTAGAAAGGTAAGCGGCAACGTATTCGGCAGGAATATCTGAAGGAATGGATTCATCCACCGGACTGGATTTGATCTCAAACTCCATCTCCAGGCCTCGAAGCAATTCCTGCCGACGAGGTGAATTGGATGCTAAAATGATTTTCTTATCCTTCAGATTTTCTAAAAAACGCATCATAATTGAATTCAAATTCACTTTGTTCTATGCTGGCAAAAAGTAGTCCGCTCAAAGCCTTAGGATAAAAGTACGTAGATTTTTGCGGCATCAAATGTCCCGATTGACAAACTTCCATGACAGTTCGCATTGAAAGTTCTCGGGTGATCAAAGCAAAACTAGCCTGACCCGATCTGACCTGCCTGAGACAGCGAGCAAAATTCCGCTCATAGGCAATCTGTGATGAATTTCGTTGTTCTTCCCGATTGATTCCCAAGATTTGATTGAAAACCACCTCATGTAAAACAGCAAGGTCCAGCTTTCGAATCACTTCCGGTAAATCATGATTGATAGTCTTGTACTTCTCTGGAATTAATTCGAGTACATATCCCTCCTCTCCTAGTAGCAAACCAAAAGAAAATGGCTTGTGCAGGGCATAATTCCCGATTTCTTCAGCATCCCCAAATTTCTTGACCACGAACCATTCCGTTAATTTTTCTATAAACGAATCTTGACTTTCGGTCAATCCATAAAATAGTCTGTGGGTTGGCAGGATTTTAAGATCATCTGAAGCGGCATTTGTCAAATACATCAGGTGGAAATCATGAGCTTTCCACTTCCTGTCAGAATACTCATTTTTCATTTCATGCCTCAAAGCAATACTTCCCTCAATCCGGTGATGACCATCTGCCAAGACAACCTGCTTTTGCGCCAGCAAATCCAAAAATGCAGAAATCACACACCGATCATGAATCACTGCCAGAACCTCCCTAACTCCCTGATAATCTTCCAATTCATAGAGGGGGCTTTGAATGGCTTCATCCATCCATTGCTCCAGTTTGAATTCAGGATCATCGTATAATCCATGGGTTGGAGACGCTTGAATTTTTGCTTTTTTAAGAAGATCTACCCGATCATTTACAGCAGAAACGATGGTGTTTTCATGCCGTAAGATTTGCTTTTCTTCCCAGTCATAAGCTTTGATTTGTGCTATGAAACCCTTTCGACAGCGCTCCATGGTCTCTCCGGGAAGTCTGAAATATTGATAGTAAACATAGATTCCAGGCAGGTAATCCTGATGAAGTATTCCTTCTGATTTCCACTTCTGAAGTGTTTCAAAAGCCTCCTTTCCCGGATTAGTGCCCTTCGGAACAGAAAGATGAATGCTGTTTAAGGGATTTTCATACAACAGCTCCCGTTGCTTGGAAGAAACAACATCGAAAAGTGGCGCGGTAAGTTCTTCTATTTTGGAATTGAAAGTGTCAGCATATCGCCATGCTCGAAGTGGAAGAATTTCAGCCATCGATTTTCAATCTTTTTCTCCAAGCAGAGTTCTGATTACTTTTCGCACTTTCGCCTGACACTTGAGTTGCCTGTTTTTCTTTTTCAAAAAACTCTACGGCCAAAGCCGCAATAAGTGACTCCTCTTCTTCAGAAAGCGAATCATCCAGTACATCCGGAGTAAAATATTTCTCTACAAACTTGGTATCAAAATCTCCGCTCACAAAAGCCTCATGCTGCAAAGCAAAGCGGCAAAATGATAAAGTAGTCTGAATTCCAGTGATTTGATAATCATCGATGGCTCGGATCATTCTTGAAATCGCCGCTTCCCTATTCTCAGCATGTGTAATCAGCTTTGAAATCATCGGGTCATAATAAATCGGAATTTGCATCCCTTCCTCGAAACCATCATCTACCCGAATTCCCGGCCCTTGTGGTCTCTGGTAAGTTTGAAGCTTCCCAATATCTGGAAGGAAATTATTTTTTGGATCTTCAGCGTATACACGGACTTCAACCGAATGCCCATTGATTGTCAAATCCTCTTGAGTAAACTGTAATTCCCGACCTTCTGCAATCCAAATCTGTTCTTTGACCAGATCTTTCCCCGTGATCATTTCGGTGACAGGATGCTCCACTTGCAAGCGGGTATTCATTTCTAAGAAGTAGAAATTCAAATCTCCGTCAACGATAAATTCCACTGTCCCGGCTCCAAAATAATTACAGGCTTTGGCCACACCAACGGCCGCTTCTCCCATTGCTTTGCGCATTTCAGGGCTCACTACGGCTGAAGGAGCTTCTTCGATTACCTTTTGATGTCTTCGCTGAATCGAGCACTCCCGCTCAAAGAGATAAACGACATTTCCATGCTCATCTCCCAAGACCTGTATTTCAATATGACGAGGGGAAGTGATAAACTTTTCAATAAAAACTGCACCATCCCCAAAGGCAGATTGCGCCTCGCTGACAGCGCGTTGCATTTGCTCTTCAAAATCTGCTTCCGATTCAACTATTCGCATTCCCTTTCCCCCACCTCCGGCTGAAGCTTTGATCAGGATCGGATAGCCGATTTCTGCAGCTCGCTCTTTCGCAGCAGGAATATCAGAAATGGCTTCTTCTGTACCAGGCACCAAAGGAATATCGTAGGTGGAAACTGCCTGTTTTGCGGCCAGTTTACTTCCCATTACTTCAATGGACTCTGGCGAAGGTCCGACGAAAAGCAATCCCGCATCGGTCACTTTCTTTGCAAAAACTGCATTCTCGGACAAAAAACCGTAGCCTGGATGAATTGCATCTACCTTAAGTTCTTTACAAACTTCGATGATTTTGTCACCCAACAAATAAGATTCGGATGAAGGTGGTGGACCCAAGCAAACTGCCTCATCTGCGTATTTGACATGAGGGGAAAGCCGATCAGCTTCACTGTAAACGGCAACTGTTTTTATCCCAAGCTCTTTTGCAGAGCGCATGATACGAAGGGCAATTTCACCTCGGTTGGCAACAAGGAGCTTTTGAATTTTTCTCATGTTCTAAAGTTGGGTTTGGGTCTATCGAATCTAAAAAGCGAAGAAAACAAATATATTTGACTTAAAATAAAGATTAGGCCAAGCCAATTTGCTTTTTTGCTTGGTAGGCATATAAGTTGTATTTTTGGCGAATTTTAAAACCGAAAAATTATTGCTTAATCATAAATAATATCACCTTGGATTTATTTGCAAAACTACAAACCAACCTAGGTCCACTAGGCAAACATTCAGCTTGGTCAGACGGGTACTACATGTTTCCAAAGCTAGAAGGAGAGATTGCACCCCGCATGATGTTTCAAGGTCGAGAGGTCTTGACCTGGTCGCTGAATAACTACCTAGGACTTGCCAATCACCCTGAAGTTCGTAAAGCTGACGCTGATGCAGCTGCTAAGTGGGGAGCTGCCTATCCAATGGGCGCTCGAATGATGTCGGGACAGACTACCCTTCACGAGCAGCTTGAAAGTGAGCTCGCTGAATTTGTAGGAAAAGAAAAAGCATACCTACTAAACTACGGCTATCAAGGTATCATGTCGGTAATCGACGCACTACTTGATCGTAAGGACGTCGTAGTATACGATTCAGAATGCCACGCCTGTATCATCGATGCTCTAAGAATGCACATGGGTAAGCGATATGTATATCCGCATAATGATATCGAAAATGCAGAAAAGCAATTGGAAAGAGCGACCAAGCTTGCAGCAGAAACAGGCGGAGGAATCCTTTTCATTACGGAAGGTGTTTTCGGAATGACTGGTGATCAAGGCAAGTTGAAAGAGATTTGTGATCTGAAGAAAAAGTTTCAATTCCGTCTTCTAGTGGATGATGCACATGGTTTTGGCACTTTGGGTAAAACAGGTGCTGGTACACATGAGGAGCAAGGAGTAATTGATGAAGTGGATTTGTACTTCTCTACTTTTGCCAAGTCTATGGCTTCTATCGGAGCTTTCATCGCTGGTGATGAAAAAGTAATTCACTACCTACGCTTTAATATGCGTTCTCAAATCTTCGCCAAATCACTTCCAATGATCTTGGTAGAGGGTGGTTTGAAGCGATTGGAGCTACTAAGAACTCGACCTGAGCTTAAGGATAATCTTTGGAAAATCGTCAACGCCCTTCGAAAAGGACTACATGATGAAGGTTTCAGCACCGGAAAATCAAATTCTCCTGTGACTCCTGTGGTGCTTAATGGTACTGTGGGTGAAGCTGCGTCCCTTTCGCATGATTTGAGAGAGAATTACAACATCTTTTGTTCAGTAGTGATTTACCCTGTAGTACCTAAAGGCATGATTATCTTGAGGTTAATCCCGACGGCAGTTCATACTTTAGAAGATGTAAATGAAACTGTAAAAGCTTTTGCAGCAGTGAAAGAAAAACTGACTAGTGGTCAATACAGGAATTCCGAACTTGCCATTACATTTGGTGAGTAAAAAATTTTCAAAAAAAAGGCCATTAGGATTGAAATAGTAAGTATTTGGGCTATATTGACCCTATAAAATTATCATCAACCTAAAAAAACTACTTTTACTATGAGCAGATTTGACGAAGTAAAAAATCTTGTAATGGACCTCGAAGCAGATTTCGATAAGTTCTATTCTAAAGGAAATCAGGCAGCTGGTACACGTGTTCGTAAAGGCATGCAAGACTTGAAAAACCTAGCGCAAGATATCCGTAAAGAAGTACAAGATATGAAGAACGCTGGTTGATCCCACTGAAAATAAAAAAGGTGACCAAATGGTCACCTTTTTTTATGCCTAAAAAGTAGAGTCTTAAAACTCTACTTTATTATTTTCTGGCTGTACATCCGCCATTCGCTTGGTTGGATCAATTTCAATTGATTTAATGGTCTCTAGATTTCTATCGATGACAAGTGTCTTTTCTAGATCAACCCAAGCCCATTTTTCGGTATGAATCCGTGTAGGAGTTCCTTCCTCCTGAGCTTTCTCTCCTCTCATGATGACCATAGGTAAATAGATTGACTCCTGAGAGCCATCTTTATACGTAATGACCAAATCCACAGGCATAGGCATCAGACCTACTCGCTGAAGCGTAAGCGCTGTTTTATCTCCGTTTGGCTTAACTTCCTTGATCGCATAATCAATAGTCTTGGTGGTAAAGACAAAATATTCCTTGTACCAGTCGAGCTCCAAGCCACTTTCTTTTTCCATGATTCGGATTAAATCATTCACGTTTGGATGCTTGAACTGCCACTCATTGAAGTATCGAAGTAGTCCACGGTCCCTTACTTCTGCTCCAATCACATAGCCCATCTGCTCCATGAACACAGCACCCTTGGAATAAGCTGCAGCACCATAGGCACGGTTTGTATGATAGTGGTCAGAGTGAGTTGCTAAAGGTTCTTCCAGTCCAGATGCCACCAAGCCGAAATACCCACGGTAACTACCAGCATGCACATTAGATCTGCCACGTGACATGATTTCTCCCATAGTCAAATTTGTCGCATAGGAGGTAAAACCTTCATCCATCCATGGATACAAAGACTCATTGGTAGCCAAGACCCCATGATACCAGCTATGTGCTAATTCGTGAACCATCACCCCTACTAAAGAAGGCAAGCTTCGCTCTCCGGTAATTAGAGTAGACATGGCATATTCCATTCCTCCATCTCCACCTTGCACTACAGAAAACTGCTTATAAGGATATTGACCAAAATGCTCGGACATGTATTCGATGGCTTTTGGGGTGAATTCTTTCAGTTTCTCCCAATTCTCAGAAGTTTTTTCCCCAGGAATGAAGAAATGGTGAACCGTAATACCATTATCCATCACCACCTTATCATGCTGATATTTGGGATCTGCCCCCCACATGAAGTCATGGACCATTGGGGCTTTGAAGTGCCAAGTAAGTGTATTCCCCTTAGGACTTGGTACATCCACTCCTTCGTCTTCATAGCCATGACCAATTTCATTCGGGTTCTGTAAGTATCCCGTACCTCCGATAGTATATTCCTTATCGATGGTGATTTTGACATCAAAGTCTCCCCATATTCCATAAAATTCCCGTCCGATGTAAGGATTGGCATGCCAGCCTTGCTCATCATAGTTAGCCAATTTGGGATACCATTGAGACATGGAATAGCGGACACCTTCCTCAGAATCACGACCGGATCTTCTGATCTGAACTGGGACTTGCCCATCAAATTCTAATTCCAAAACGGCCTGGGAATTCGGCAAAATCGGTTCAGGAAGGTCCACTTCAAGGATGGTACCCACCTCATTCGCTTCGGCAGTTTTCCCGTTAACTTTCAGGTTTTTTACATGCAGATATCCGATCTCATCAGGAGAAAGCTTTGAAATCCGATCTCCTACCCGGCGGTCTGGATCAGCAATGGTTCGAGAACGCACATCCATCATACTTCCCGGCTGGAAAGCATTGTAATACAAGTGATAAAAAACTCGATGCAGCGTGTCAGGCGAATTGTTGGAATAAACCAAGCGCTGAGT
>LJXT01000117.1 GCA_001314815.1 Algoriphagus marincola HL-49 | reverse complement strand
TGTCAAAAATCCAGGGCCAGCGCTGGGGTGGTTTTGTGTTTTTTAACCCAGCATTTCGCTTCGCTCATACTGGGCTTTTACGAGTCGTGCCTTCAGCACAGCGAACCCTCCAAGGGTTTTTCGTTGTGCTGCTTTTCCGAAAGCAGCACTGGCAGATTCCCTAAAACATCCTGCTTCTGGAGAAGCAGGATAACTCGAAATTAAGTGTAGAAACACCGTCTTAATCCCCTCAATCCTCTCCAAAAATCTCCTTCACTACCCAGCCTTTGCCCCACTCCTCTTTTTCCTTTTCAGTCCAGAGTTCCGGGAAGAAAATCACCTTCTGAAAACGGGGAGGTAGGTACTTTTGCCAGTTGGTACCTCCTGTAGCGGCAATATCGACGGGATCCCGCTGCAGGTAACGAACGGCCGATTTGTAATGCGCCAAGGGCCAAAATACATTCGCCTTCAGATCAAACTGTTTCATCAATTCCACCAATTCCTCGCTTGGGGAATTGATTTCCATGAAGCGTTGCCAGATATTTTTTCTCCGATAGGAATCGATAATTTCCTTTAGCTTCTTCCCGTATTTGATATTGAAATTTTTCAAAGTCAGCGTCTTTTGACCGGTAGCCAATTCGATCGCACCCTGCTGCCAGTAGAGATGCTCAAAAATATCATCTGCCGGAGAGTGATAGTCAAAATCGTCTCTGGAAGCTAAGGCCACCAATTGAAAGGCGTCAGCAGCCATCAATTCGATCTCCCGATACTGAGCACTTTGAAAGCCTGATGAAGGAAGCAGGGACATTCTGAATTTCAGGAACTGCTCCCGCTCCATCCCTTTCCACATCATCGCAAAAGAAGCAATCAAATGATCAAAATACATCAGAATTCGTTCTAGACGGGTTTTGAAAAAGTCCTCGTCCAGTTTTTCATTCTCGGAAATCTGCTCCATTTCAGAAATGATCAATTTAAAATAAAGCTCGGTGATCTGATGATAAATGATAAAAATCCGCTCGTCCTTAAAACTGGTTTTGGGTTGCTGCAGAGATAGCAACACATCAAGATTGATGTATTCCCAATAGGTCAGGTAATCTGCATAAAGCAGTCCTTCCAAGTAGGAAAGCATATCCTGGCCGGATGCTTTAAACTTTTCTTCGAGTTGTTTGATTTTATCTAAAATACGTGGGTCAAATTGGGAGTTACTCATGGGTAAATTTTATCAAAAATGGTAGTTTTTTCCCCTTCGATCTATTTACTTCGAAAGGTCTTGGGGCTTTTCTTCCCGACAAAAATCAAGCATTCAATTCAATAAACCAAAAAAGCATGGAGGCTGTAGGAATTCAAAAATCACAGAAGCAGGACACCTTCGAAGGGGTAGATTTTCTCGATATAGACGATTTGTTGACGGAAGAGCACAAACTCATCCGTAGTTCGATCCGAGATTTCGTCAAGCGGGAGATTAGTCCATCTATTGAGGATTGGGCACAGAAGGCTCATTTTCCATACGAAATCGTCAAAAAATTCGGAGATGTAGGTGCTTTTGGTCCCCAAATACCCGAGGAGTACGGAGGCGGAGGTTTGGATTATATCGCCTATGGTCTGATTATGCAGGAGATTGAGCGAGGAGATTCAGGGATGCGCTCCACGGCTTCTGTGCAAGGATCCTTGGTCATGTACCCGATCTACAAATTCGGATCCGAGGAGCAGCGACAAAAGTACCTTCCAAAATTAGCTTCAGGTGAAATGCTCGGTTGCTTCGGGCTAACCGAACCCGACCACGGTTCCAATCCAAGTGGCATGGTCACCAACTTCAAGGATATGGGCGATCATTACTTGCTGAATGGGGCCAAAATGTGGATTTCCAATTCTCCCAAAGCCGATATCGCGGTAGTTTGGGCTAAAAATGAGGAAGGTAGAATTCACGGTCTGATCGTCGAGCGCGGCATGGAAGGCTTCTCAACTCCTGAAACACACAACAAATGGTCACTTCGGGCTTCCTGCACCGGGGAGTTGGTGTTTGACAATGTGAAAGTTCCGAAGGAGAATCTCCTACCCGGCAAGTCAGGATTGGGAGCTCCGCTGATGTGTTTGGACTCCGCCCGATTTGGAATTGCCTGGGGGGCTATCGGAGCGGCAATGGATTGCTATGAGTCGGCTAGAAAGTATGCGATGGAGCGCATTCAATTTGACAAACCCATTGGCAGCTTCCAATTGATTCAAAAGAAACTGGCTGAAATGCTTACCGAAATTACCAAAGCACAATTGCTGGCTTGGAAAGTGGGTAAAATGATGAATGAAGGCAGAGCCAAGACGGTTCATATTTCTATGGCCAAGCGCAACAATGTAGAGATGGCCTTGAATATCGCCCGGGAAGCCCGTCAAATCCACGGAGGAATGGGGATCACCGGAGAGTATCCCATTATGCGACATATGATGAATCTGGAATCCGTGATTACCTATGAAGGAACCCATGATATCCATTTGCTGATTCTCGGAAATGAGATTACCGGAATTCCGGCTTTTAAATAAGGATCTTCAAGAGGTATTGAGCTCCCCCATTCGGATGAAAATTTGGATGGGGGATTGTTTTTTAGTCTTTCTGAAATTTGGGGAATTTACAAAGCCACCAACTTGAAATACCCCCTACTTTAAAAAAAGCTATCACAAATTTACCTTAAAATGTTTCCCCCAACATTCGAAACATTTCGATGGGGTTCACATAAGTCACTCCCATATCCATACAGCAATCAGGAATTTTGATTCTCTTTTTTCCTTTTGGGTCGCTTACTTCTCTGGTAACAATTATTCTATTTTCAAGATCAGCCATTCCATTTGCTATAAGGAATGCGTCTGCTTCATCAGCGGCCAAAAACTCAGTTATTGCTTTGGGTAGGTAATGGGCTCTCTTAGAATCAACCCATATTGATATTTTTGCATATTGAGTTAAAACAGGATCAGTATCTTTAAAAAAATCTTTTGGGAGATTTTTTTGACACCACTTTTTGAGCTCATCATTATTCTGATAAAGTTCGTCTTTTACTTTGTCAATACTAATTATTTTACCTTCATGTGCTAACTGCTTTAATTTTGACCAAAAGCCAATTGCAACATCTAAGGGGTAAATAGCCCTATGTGCCTCAATAAAAAAATTACTATCCACAACAAAAACCTTCATTAATATAAATGATTAGTGAAAAAATTGTGAAAAGTGTCTCCTTTAAGGCTTGTCAGCTTATATGCATCCCTGTATAAAATTTGACCAGTTTTAACTGCCTGATTTATATGTGCCGCATACGTTACACTTAACCTTTTTTTGGTTGTTGCAAAAAAATCTCCTCCAGAGGACTGGTTCTCTTTTTTTTGAAACTCACGAGTTTTATATTCATTATAAAAAGAAAAAAACTGAGGTTTTCCCCATTTCCCAGTATCTAAAGCACGACGTGCAATAACTATCTCACTAACTTTGAAATGTTTGGCTAAATAACCAGTATTATTATTCCAAACCTCATTAAACGCTTTCTCAGGGACAAGAAATTCGGCAGCGACTTGGTCGCATAATCTTTCCATTGGATCATTTGCAGGCAGCATTTTTCTGAAATCAAAACCAGCACTACTTCCAGTCCATACATGGGCTAATTCATGGACAATTGTAAACATTTGAGCAGCTTTGAAATCGCTATTATTAACAAACATGAAAGGAGCATATTCGTCTACTAGTACAAAGCCTCTACATTCGTCCACAGGGATTTTTCTACTGGTATTATTTTCTACAACCCCATTAAAAGTGGTGATAATTCCAGTATCTTCAATTATTCCAACCAAATGGTTTAATGCATCAGTCCAGCTTCTGAACTCGCTAGCCCAATTTTCTCCAAGATTTAGAACGCTTCGAATGTCAGCAACAATTTCCTTGACATTTAAATTATTTTTAAACTTTCCCACAAATGGAAGAGGTTCATTATCATTATCGAGAAGATAATCCCTAAGCCAATCTTGACGTTGCTGAAGAAGCAAAATTGTATCATACACATTGATGCTTACCTTTTCAGCTTGATCTCCATTACTTCTAAAAAACGGAATTGGAAGTTTTTCCTCTGGAGGTTGAGGTAAAAAAAGATACCCAAATGGCACATGAACTTTTTTAGAAAACTCCTCTAATTGCTTTACCGTTGGTCGCTTTTCTCCCTCTAACCATTTAATGATTGGTGGATATTTTTCAAAAAATGTCGGCAAATCATATCCAGCTCGGTCTATTGCCCAAGTAAGAACTTCATTATTTACATCAACTCTTGTACTCACCTTGTAAAGATAATCCGTTTAGCTCTTTTTAAGTTTGGATTGGCAAGTTAAAATTTCTACTCTTTTCCTTCCCCTCCGGCTTGCCTGCCGTAGCTTCAGCGGAGGCAGGCTCCAGCGCCTCCCTCAACACCTGCTGCAAAAGCTGCTCATTTTGCTGCTGACTCTCTTTGATGCTTGCCTCCAACGCATCACAATACTGCATCAACTCATCCAACTTGGCAACTATGCGTTGTTGTTCGGAAAGCGGGGGAATTGGGATAGGGAAGTTTGCAAGATTTGACATGCTTAAATTTGCACGACCAGGTGCAAATTGCATTGCGAGCATCAAGTTTATCACAAACTCTGAATTCATTAGGTTCAACAAATAAGACTTGTCAATAAAATCATGTTCGATTCGTAGTATACAAACAGCTTGATTGATGTTAGCTACAAAATCCAAATCGAAAAGTGCTGTACGGCCAATTGATGCACCAACAATGTTTGTAAGTAAATCTCCTTTCTGAAGAATCGATCTTGGTTCTATTTCATTGAATTTTGCTTCAACAAATGAAGAATCAGATAGATCAATTTTGAAGGAATCAACATTCTTACTTGTAATGAAAAGGATTCCTTTCTCATAGCTATCTACATAATTGACACCTTGCCATTTTGGTGAAGACCCCTTTGTAATTGTGTTGCACAATTCCCCCAACCTACACCACACCCAATTCTCCGGTATTTCAAAAGGAATTCCTGCCTTGCCGGCAGGCAGGTCGTCTTCGGTGATAGGCGGTAGTGGTTTTTGCTTTTTGATTTTCTTCCCTGCCCGTCCGGCAGGCGGGTCCTTAATCAAGCGTTCTTTTTCGGCTTTGATTTTTTCCAGCAGCACCGATGCGGGTTCACCCCCCTTGCCCCCCTCAAGGGGGGAATTACGCCATTGCTCGGTCAATTTGCCTTGCATCGCTTCCCGCAAAAAGGCCTGGCGGAGTTGCTTAACTAAATCGAGTTGGTGGGTGAGTTCGTTGGAGAGAATATTTATTGATTCTCTATTCGTTTTAAATTCCTCAATAATTTGTAATTGTTCCTCTGGGCTAGGCAGGTAAATTTCATTATCAAGAAAAGAATCTTCATTAAGATACTTTCTATGTGTAATCCCGGAGCTTGCTCGTTCGCATAAATCGTAGAAGTCCTGTGAATTTGTGAATTGATTAAACCATTCAATATTTACTAGTGAAAAATCCACATCATAAGCCCAGAAATTACCAGTTATTATCGCACCATCAACCTCTTCGGGTGCGATTCCGAAGGCACCATATCGTGCATCAATTTTTGAAAGGATAAATTGTCCAGCTTTTAGAACAAATTGTTTCTTAGTCCCAATCTTTTTCCCAATTTCTTCATCCCTGAGTGAAACACCATTATGCTTTATCTTAATGGTAACCCGCTTGTAAAATTCATTATCCTGAATTTCTATTGGAATTTTACTTCGTTTTAAGAAGTCTCTAAATCTCATTAGTTTCCAACTCATTGAACGGCTGCTTTTATGTTGTTCAACAAATCGTGGCTTTTGGAAAAACTCTTCTCCAACATCTCCATCAATTCCGCACTGCTGTGGATGATTTCTTCTTCTTGCTTGGTGGGGTTTTTAATGTCCAAATCATAGTTGCGGTCTATGATGGTTTGAATGTCCACTTTCCAGCTTAAGTCAGATTCCTTGCGGTCGTTCCACCATGCTTTTATCGGGTCAAACTCCTTTAGTTGCAGTGGTCGGGTTTTGTTGTAGGCTTTTTGTCCTTCGGGCAGGCGGTGTTCGTAATACCACACTTCTTTGGTGGGCGTGCCTTTGGTAAAAAACAAGAGGTTGGTGGCCACCGTGGCATAAGGCTGAAACACGGAGTTGGGCAAGCGGATAATGGTGTGCAGGTTGCATTCTTCCAAGAGTCGTTGACGTACCCGTTGCTTGACTCCCTCACCGGTCAAGGAGCCATCAGGTAATACAATGCCTGCTCTACCGCCATTTTTCAGCAAGTGAATCATCAAGACCAAAAAGAGGTCGGCACTTTCCTTGGTGCGGAAGTTTTGTGGAAAGTTGTTTTCGTTGTTGTTGGCTACTATGCCACCAAAAGGTGGGTTTGCCAAGATGGCATTCACCCGGTTTTTCTCAGTGTAATTGCTTAGCGGCTGATCCAAGGAATCCCTAAACGTAATATTGGGCACCTCCATATCATGCAAAATCAGGTTGGTAGTGGCTAGCAAATACGGAAGTGGTTTGTATTCCCAGCCAATGATGTTTTTAGCGATACTTTCCCGTTCTTCTACGCTGTTGGCTTGGGCTTTCAAATGCTCGATAGCGGCAGTCAAATAACCTCCAGTTCCGCAACTTGGATCCAAAATCTTTTCACCCAATTGGGGATTGATCATTTCGCAGATAAACTCGGTGATGGCTCTGGGTGTGTAGAACTCCCCACTTTTACCCGCACTTTGCAGTTCCTTCAAAATCGTTTCGTAGAGTTCTCCAAACGCATGGCGGTCTTTGGCAATGTTAAAGTCAATCTCGTTGAGCTTGTTCAACACCTTGCGGATATTGATGCCGCTTTTCATGTAGTTGTTATTCCCTTCAAACACCTCCCGGACAATCAAAGCCCGCTTGTTTGCCAGGTCATCACTCATTCCTACTTTCAGGTTTTTGAGTGTCGGAAATAACTTCTGATCCACAAAGGCCTGAAGCTCGTCGCCGGTTATTCCTTCATCATCACCTGCCCATTCATCCCAATGAAATTCTTCGGGAATCGGGCTTTCGTAATCGTCTTTCAGGATTTCTAGTTCCTTGTCTTTGTCGGAGAATATTTTTAGGAAGAGCATCCATCCGAGTTGTTCGATTCTTTGTGCATCACCGTTTAGTCCGGTGTCTTGCCACATGATTTTTCGGATGGAGTCTAGAATTCCTTTGAGGTTGGCCATTTATTTCTTTTTGTTTTTAATCGTTTTTTCAAGTTCATCCAGTTCTTTCAAATCTGTCTGCTCTGCTTCAAAGCGTTTACGCTTTTGATCGAACGCTTCATAAATACCTTTCACATGACTTTCCATTTGTTGATTACTAATGGATCCTGTTCTCTGGAGAATGTTTTGATCGTTCATTTCCAAAATCCGATTGACATTCTCTTTCCAGAAGTTCATGGTAAGTTCTTGCCTATTTTTGGCACGAAGCTCAGCTGTTTCCAAAAATATGACAGTCAATCTATTGAGGGTATCAATTTCATCATGCGAAAGGTAATTCTTAGCAATGGTGACATCCCCTTTTCTCACGATACTCCCTTTCCATGAAGTCAAGGCCATATTGGGTTGACTGGCATCGGCACGAGAAACGATGATTTCTGCCGCTGTTTTACCCGTAACGGCAAAGAGCAATTTGTTTTGTGTTTCTGCAAAAAACATTTGAGTAGCCTTGTCGGATGCATCATAATCAGTACTTAATGCAAAGAGATCTCGTACTTTTTGATAAAAGCGCTTTTCAGAAGCCCTGATATCCCGGATGCGTTCCAGGAGTTCATCAAAATAATCCGGTCTGCCATCAGGGTTTTTCAAACGTTCATCATCCATCACAAACCCCTTGATCATGTACTCACGCAAATTTTGGTTGGCCCAGATTCTAAACTGGGTACCTCGCTTGCTTCTCACTCTAAAGCCAATTGCTAAAATCATGGCAAGAGCGTAAAAAGTTACCTCATAATTTTTGCCATCAGCGGCAGTTGTAAAGTAATTCTTTACAACTGAATTTTCTTGCAACTCCTTCTCTTCCAGTATGTTCTTAATGTGCTGACCAATGTTTTGCTTGGAGGTGTCAAAAAGTTCTGCTAGTTGATTTTGGTTCATCCATACATCGCCATCCCGAGCATATAATGAGACACTAGCCTTACCATCTGTCGTATTGTAGATAATGATCTCCGACATATCAAGCCCCTGTTTTATACAATTCTTGTTCTAATTCTTTCAATGCTTCCAAATATTGCTTCTTTCCACCAAATCTGCCGATAATCTCCAATGGCCCTCCAAATTGATCTAGAGGCTTTACCTTAAGAATATCCATACTTTCCAGATTCGTGATTCCTTCATCGGAATACTTATCTAAGAGTGCTTCCAATACCTTTCTTGCCTGCTCTCCATACTTGGTGAAGTAGTCCCGCTTCTTCACATTATTGGCTCGTTCCTTTCGGGTAAGTGGCGGTTGGTCAAATGCTACGTGACAGATTAAATCAATTAAGTCAACTTCCCTGTTTACTGCATCACGTAACGCATCTACCATCACCCCTTGATCCTCCAGTTCTTTGATGATTACTTCTTTCTTATCGCTGCTATTCCAGCGATTTAAAAAATCGTCTAGCGATTCAAACTTGCCCTTGATGAGTTCTTTTGTGTGATCTTTTAAGCTTGTTGTAATGGGTTTACCCTCATTGTCAAAATACATTTCACGACTGATCAGAACTGAAACATCTACCCCATTGACGTACACCTTTCTCCTAGGCTCGTGCACCTTAGCAGTTGGTGATTGTGGTTCTGGTTGCCGGATTTTAGGTTCAATGACGATTTCTTCCCCGGACTCTTCATCGATAATGGGTGAATCATTCGATTCCTCCTCGTCAACAATACCTACTAAATCTGTTTCCTCTGAAACAGGCTTAACCCGGATGGGATCACCGTCAAACTCTTTATCAGCAAATAAATCAGTCACATTTCTAAAGTCCAGAATGGTGAAGTACATTTTACCAAACTCCTCATTGATCCTTGTTCCTCTACCGACTATCTGCTTGAACTTGGTCATGGACTTGATCTCCGCATCCAGTACGATGACTTTGCAAGTCTGCGCATCAACACCAGTAGTCATCAATTCAGAAGTTGTAGCAATGACAGGATAGGTTTCTTCTGGGTTGATGAAATTGTCCAATTCTCGTTTTCCTTCATCATTATCCCCTGTGATCTGCATGATATACTTGTGGTTTTTTGCCACTAAGTCTGCATTGAGATTGGACAATGCAGAACGCATTCGCTCTGCATGATCTATATCCGAACAAAAAACGATGGTTTTTGCGAAGCGGTCATAGCCTTTCAAAAATTCAGTAAGTTTCTTGGCAACCGTCTGCGTCCGCTCCTCAATGACCAAGTTTTTATCAAAGTCTTTTCGATTATATACCCGGTCTTCAACTTCATTTCCTTCCTTGTCTTTTTTTCCTCTCTCTGGTCTCCATCCTTCCGCATCTACATTCAAGTTAACTCGTATCACTCGATAGGGGGCTAGGAAACCATCATCAATTCCTTGTTTTAGGGAGTAGGTGTATAGCGGTTCACCGAAGTACTCACTATTTGAAACTTCATTGGTTTCCTTTGGAGTGGCAGTCAAACCAATATGAGTTGCCTTTTTGAAATAATTCAGGATTTCTCTCCAAGCACTATCTTCTTTTGCACTTCCTCTATGGCACTCGTCTATGACTATGAGATCAAAAAATTCAGGTGAAAATTGCTTATAAGCGTTTGCTTCTTCATCTGCACCAGATAAGCCTTGATAAAGAGCTAGATACACTTCGTACGATTTATCGATCATCCGATGCTTTACAACCGTCATTTTATCCTTGAAGTGTTTGAAGTCTCCTCTCCTAGTTTGGTCAATCAGAGCATTTCTGTCAGCCAAAAAAAGAATTCGTTTTTTTGCTCCACTCTTCCAAAGTCGATGAATGATCTGGAAAGCAGTATAGGTTTTACCTGTTCCTGTTGCCATGACCAGCAAAATCCTATCCTGACTTTTGGCTATGGCTTCAACTGTTCTATTTACGGCAATTTGTTGGTAGTATCTGGGTGAGCGACCACTCCCGTCAAAGTAGTAATCCTGAGCTACTACCTTCTCCGCTTCAGCAGTTTCAATACCCTTGTACTTTTTGTATTTCTCCCAAAGCTCTTGAGGCGAAGGAAAGCTGTCAATAGCTAATTCAGTTTCAACATTTCCGTCTGTTGCAGTTCGGTCATGAAAAATAAACCCGTCACCATTGCTACTGAATACACAGGGAATATCCAAAATTTTAGCGTAATCTAGTGCTTGTTGAATCCCAGCTCGGACAGAGTGTTTGTTATCCTTTGCTTCAACAATGGCAATTGGAATATTTGGCTTGTAGTAAAGAATGTAATCTGCCCGCTTTCGGGTTCCTCTGGCTGTTAACTTGCCTCGGACATAGATTTTTCCATCAGTAAAAGACACCTCTTCAAGCAGCTGAGTCAACTTATCCCACCCAGCTTTTTCAATCGCAGGAGTGATAAATTTGGTACAGATATCTCTTTCTGAAAGGTCTTTTTTATTCATGCTCAGATTGAATTAATTCTTTGGGATCAACATCAAGAATTTTTGCTATTTCAAAAAGTACTTCCAATCTTGGTTGTTGTCTATTCTGAACATAGGAGTTCACCATATTATAGCTCTTCCCAAGTTTTTCTGCTAACCATGTCTGTTTAATCCCTTTATCCGCAAGCACTTCCTTAATCCGATTCATTGCTGTCAAATTATTCGGGTCTAAATTACAATTATATCTCAAATAGTAAGATATAAACTGATAGTTATTATGGGTAAAGCGCGAGAGATTTGGCTCTTTTGCAAAGCTTTGGTTGTGGGTTTGCTTGTGGGGCTTTGCAAATGTGCCAAATGTGGGGTGGCAGAGAAATTTTAAAAAATGCGAAGCGAGGGAAATAGAAATCTTGTCATTCTCAGTCGAATGATAAAAGCACGGTTCAGTTCGTTTGTCTGTCCTGTTGCTCCATATGTATCTTATTTCAGTTTCACTTCTTGTCAATGGTTTGTCGTCTTTTTTTGCATGTTGCCCAACGTTAAGTATAAGCGTAGTGCGGGATTAGAAGCACTTCACTTTCAGTTTATCCTTATGTTTGTAAATATTCAACTCGTTTAAAATTAGCACTTTATCCCGAATTACGCTTATACAGTGTTAGGCTTAGTTATTTTACAACTCAACCGCTGGCAGAATATATTTTTCTAATATTTCAAATGGTTTTTCTTCCATCTCAGGAAACAGATTATAATTTCCCCCTGTAAAGGTGATGGTCATTTCAGCCTCAGGAATGATAATCAAAAATTGCCCACCATTTCCCCAGGCTTCAATGGTTCTCATTTTTTTTCCTCCAACATTCCTTTCCAATAATCGCCATAAGTATCCATAATCTGAACCCTTAGGCCAGCTCCCTTTTATGTGTGGCTGTGTAGAAATGCTAATCCAATCAGAAGCTATAATTTGTTGATTATTCCATTTTCCATCATTCAATATCAATAATCCAAACTTAGTAAAGTCGATTGGTCTTAAGTAAAAGTCTCCGGGTAAATAAGCCCTTCCTTTTGGAGAAGTCCTCATTTGGAACTTTCGGATGTCCAATGGTAGAAGAAAATCTTCATAAATGAAGAGAGGAAGATTCTTTTCAGTTGCCTGCTGGATAACCCCGGTTAAGAGGTTCATGCCACCTGATGAATACTCATACTTACTTCCTGGTTCATATTCCATTGGTAAGTTTAATTTATAACCAACCCAATCGTTATTGTTCCATTGCATTTCATCCTCATCTTCCAGTTTTATTCCTGTACTCATCGTCAAAGCGTGATGAATAGTTATGTCTTTTTTTTCTTTATCTGAAATATCATATTCGGGATAATAATTTAAGATTGGATCATCAAGGTGAATGCTTTTGCTTTGCATCATTGCCTTTCCAAGTAGCATAGAAGATATTGATTTAAATGCAGACCTGATATCGTGCAAATATTCTCTATCATAACCATGAAAATATTCCTCAAAAACAAGTTTGCTGTTTTTTGTAATAATTACACTATGAATGTGGTCGTACTTACCGCTATTCATTTTAGGCATAAAACCCAGCATTGAACTGTCAATACCTACTTCTTGAAGGGAGGCGGTATTTATGACTGAATCTAAAGGCTTTGGAATTCTATAAGTATATTCCTGCTTTGGTAAAGGTTTATAGCCCATCAAATTTGATGGGTTTAGCTTAGTCATATTTACTCTTCTTTTTCCTCCGGTATTCCCGTAGGCTAATAAGAGGTTGTTTTTTTCGGCATCATATTCTGCAGAAATCCCAAATCTGTTGTTGGTGATATCAAATTCTATATTATTGTCGTCTATTCTTACAGAATTTATCTTGAAATGTAGTTCTCTATTTTCTTTGTTACTTTGAATTTTCGCTTGAAGTATTCCCAAGGTATCTTCATAAAACTCCAAATATACTTTGTAGTCAGTGTCTATAATTTCAGGTTTTTGTATATCTGAAATCCATTTATTACCCGATTTCGAAAAAGTTAGACTTTGGCTCCAAAGGTCATTCGTTAGCACACCATAGAGAATGGGCGAATTATTGCCGTAAGTCGCATCAAATCTTAATCCATCATCAGTTCTGAACGATAGATTATTGCTTACATTTTTCAATTGATAACTCTGTTCTTTACCATTTTTGTATAGAATCGCCTTCTCTGGTTTTTGTATTGGTCTTAATGCTATTGAATCATATTTTGTTTCTGTCTGAAATAAAAGCCCTGACCAAACACCTATCAGTTCTGCCTTGTCAAAATCAGATTTTTTTTTACTACAGGAGGATAACAATAAGATTGCAATTGTAATTATATAGGTTTTTGAGTTCATTCAGATTCTCGTTTTAATTAAGCCTAACGTTTCGCGTATATGACTTGTGGCGGTTTCCGAAGCACTTTCTTGTCGGCTTGCAACAAAATTACTTAA
>LJXT01000116.1 GCA_001314815.1 Algoriphagus marincola HL-49 | reverse complement strand
TATCCGGATGCAAGTTTTGAAGTGATCCATCCGGGGAATTATCTGGATTGGATTGGGGGGTAAAAACAAACCCCCGATCTTTTTATAAAACCGGGGGTTAAAACATGGTTTAGATTAGGTTTACTCCACCTCGACAGCGGTGTCCACATTCTTAAAGTACACTTGCTTATCGGCATCCAAATCCACCAAAACAGCCGAGTCATTCTTGATGTAGCCCGCCAAAATCTGCTTGGAAAGCTCATTTAACACCAATCGCTGCATGGTTCGCTTCAATGGTCTGGCTCCGAAATTCGGATCAAATCCGACTTCACCGAGATGATCCAACACCTCCTGTGTAGCTTCAATCTCGATGTGAGACTCTGCCAATCGCTTTTGAATTTCTCTCCACTGAATATCCACGATCTTTCGGATCACCTGCTTGTTTAGCGGCTCAAACATGATGGTCTCATCGATTCGGTTCAAGAATTCCGGACGTACTGACTTCTTCAACAAATCGAAAACTTCAGCTTTGGTCTTTTCCAAAATATCCTCCTTGTTCCATTCCTCCATCTCCGCGAATCGCTCTTGAATCAAGTGCGAACCGATATTCGTGGTCAGAATGATGATGGTGTTCTTGAAGTTGGCGATTCGCCCCTTATTATCTGTCAATCGCCCATCATCCAATACTTGTAGGAGAATGTTGAATACATCCGGATGCGCTTTTTCAATCTCATCAAGCAAGATTACTGAGTATGGCTTTCTTCTCACCGCTTCAGTCAACTGACCACCCTCATCGTAGCCCACGTATCCCGGAGGCGCTCCAACCAATCGGCTAACAGCATGTCTTTCTTGATATTCGGACATATCGATTCGTACCATCGCGTTTTCGTCATTGAAGAGGTATTCGGCCAAGGCTTTCGCCAGTTCAGTCTTACCTACACCGGTTGTACCCATAAAGATAAAGCTACCTATCGGTCGTTTGGGATCCTGAAGGCCAGCACGGCTTCGGCGAACAGCATCTGACAAAGCTGCAATCGCCTCAAGCTGCCCCGCTACTCGATTCCCCAATTCATCTTCCAAATGCAGCAGTTTTTCACGCTCAGATTGGATCATCTTACTCACAGGGATACCAGTCCATTTGGAGACCACAGAGGCAATATCCTCATTGTCCACCTCCTCCTTGAGTAGAGGTGAGCCTTCCTGCATTTCGTTCAACTGTTTTTGGAAGGACTCCAGTTTTTTCTCAGAATCCACGATTTTGCCGTATCGGATTTCAGCTACCTTGCCAAAATCCCCAGCTCGCTCAGCCTGCTCTGCTTCCAGCTTGAACTTATCGATGTTTTCCTTTTCACGCTGAATGCCCATAATGACCGCTTTCTCGCTTTCCCACTTGGCCTTGACGGACTGTCGCTTCTCAGAAAGCTCAGCGATTTCTTTGCTAAGAATAGCTTCCTTATCCTTGTCCTTTTCTCTTCGGATCGCTTCCCGCTCAATCTCCAGTTGCATGATTCGGCGATTCAACTCATCCAATTCCTGAGGCAAGGAGTCAATTTCCATTCGAAGCTTTGCCGCAGCCTCATCCATCAAGTCGATCGCCTTATCAGGCAAAAATCGATCAGAAATATATCGTTGCGACAATTCCACCGCAGCAATGACAGCATCATCCTTGATCCTTACACCATGGTGAAGCTCGTATTTGTCTTTGATTCCTCTTAGAATAGAAATCGCATCTGCTGCATCCGGCTCATCTACGATCACAGCCTGGAATCTACGCTCCAGTGCTTTGTCCTTCTCAATGTATTTTTGATACTCCTTCAAGGTAGTGGCTCCGATAGCATGGAGTTCACCACGAGCCAAAGCCGGCTTGAGCAAGTTGGCAGCATCCATGGCTCCTTCTCCTCCACCTCCGGCTCCGATCAAGGTATGTATCTCATCGATAAAGAGAATAATCTCCCCATCCGAATCGGTCACTTCCTTGATCACTGCCTTTAGTCTTTCCTCAAATTCACCCTTGTACTTGGCGCCTGCTACCAGCAAGCCCATATCCAATGAGATCAGCGTTTTACTTTTCAAGTTTTCAGGCACATCTCCAGAAACGATCCGTTGCGCCAATCCTTCCACGATGGCGGTTTTACCTACTCCGGGTTCACCGAGTAGGATGGGGTTGTTTTTGGTTCGTCGGGCCAAAATCTGCAGCACTCGTCTGATTTCTTCATCACGGCCAATTACCGGGTCGATTTTACCCTTTTTGGCCAATTCGTTCAGGTTTTTGGAGTATTTCTCCAAGGCCCTGTATTTGCTTTCTGCGTTGGGATCAGTCACTTGAGTTCCTTTTCTTAGTTCCTTAATAGCTTCAATCAGCGGCTTTTCGGCCAGCCCCTGATCTTTCAGTAGTTGAGCGGTTGCATCGTTGCCCGCCAAAATCCCCAAGAGCAAATGCTCGATGGCGACGTATTCATCCCCAAAAGTCTTTAGATAATCCTTTGCTTTAGTTAAAGCCTGATTGGCAGCGCCGGATAAATAGGGCTGCTGATTAGCACCGCTGACTTTAGGAAGTTTTCCCAATTGCTCCTCGAGCTTTTGGGTTAGTTGTTGCTTGTTGGCACCGAGTTTCTTTAAGACAAAATCGGTGACATTTTCGTCCTCTGAGAAGATTCCTTTTAGCAAGTGTGCTGGCTCAATGGTGGGCTGCCCCATGCTCATTGCCAACTCAACTGCCTTCTGAATCGCCTCCTGAGATTTGATGGTAAATTGTTTGAAATCCATGAATTGCTAGTGGTTTAGTTCCTTTATTTTTGATTACAATCACCTATCAGCAAATCCATCTCCAATTCATTTTTTCGGTCAAAATGTCTGAAACAGAGCTTTCTTTAGATAAAAATGTGAAATTTTGACATAAAAATACCCCCTGATCAAATGAACAGGGGGAGAAAATGATTTAAGAGAATTTCAGATCAATTATTAGACTTGAGCATTTCTTTGGCTGGCGGAGCTTTTTTATTTGCCATGGATTGGCCTGCAATCAAAGAAGGAAAAAATAAGCGAATCCAGTGCCTATCAACCGTGTAAAAAAGAGTAGACATGCCATCTGAAACTTGTCTGATAGAAGCTTCATCCCTTGCAGCCACCCACTCCGGATCCAAAGCCTTAAACATCCGGCTCATCGGCTGATAAGATCCGTCCGTTTTTTGGATATAAACAGGGTTTGACAACTGACCATTTTGGATGGTGGCTTTGCCTAAATAGCAATCACTTTGACCGTCTATAATTACCGAAATCACTACTTCATACTCCCCATCGGTGGGTAGATCTGCACCACGATTGTAAAATTCAATGTAATAATCCGAGTAGCAGCCCTTTACGCCTTGTTTGAAAATACTGCTTTCTTCCTGAGCATGAACTGTAAAATATGTCAGGATTGTGGCTAGAATTAAAAGAGATCGTTTCATACGCAAATGATTAAAATAAAATTTTTTTTATTTTGAATTACGTAATTAAATCTGAAAAATCATTTCTGATTGAAGAAGTTTTCCAAAATCTGGGCACAAAAAAACTTCTGATCAAAATCGAACAGAAGTTTCTTGTTTAAATTCAGCTTGGCCTTGGCCTAAACTTATTTCTAAAATTAATTTAGCTAAGCGTAAAAATGATTTTACTTGGTTCAGCTTCCTTTTAAAATCTTTTTCTACCCTTGGCTAGCGGCATAATCCTCCACAGCCTTCCAAACCCGGAAGATGTTTTTGTAGCAAATCTTCTCAATATCCTCCTTGGAATACCCTCTTTTCAAAAGCTCGGCGATCAGGTTGGGGAACATGGACACATCCTTCAATCCTGTCGGAAGCGAATCCCCTACTCCGTCAAAGTCCGACCCGAATCCCACATAATCAACCCCCACCAAATCCACCACATGATCGATGTGGTCGGCTACTCGCTGAACGGTAGGAAAGGGATTATTGGCTGCTGAATATTCTGCTGCATAGGCACGAAATGCTGAATCGCTTCTACTGAGACCATTGTCAACCATGTAATTTACCAAATGCTCCCGAACCTTGGAAGAACCCGCGGCATAAGCAGAATCAATGAATGTCCCTCCAAAATTAATCATCATCACTCCTCCATTTTCGGCCATGGCTGTGATCAATTCATCACTCATATTCCGCTCAAAACCAGGTGTGAATTTTCGGACTGAAGAGTGAGATGCGATCACAGGAACTTTGGTAATAGCCAAAGCATCCCGGAAAGTATTGTCTGAAACATGACTCAAATCTACCATGATTCCCACACGGTTCATTTCAGCAACAACCTTCTCTCCGAATTCACTCAATCCTCCATGTGTGCCGGTGGTATCATAGCTGGCATCGCCGATCAGATTATCCTTACCGTGAGTTAAGGTGATGTAGCGAATTCCTCTCTTGTGAAAATATTCCACATTGGCCAGGTCATCCTCAATACCAGAGCCATTTTCCATCCCCATGGGTAGGGAGATCAGTCCTTTTTCAAAATTAGCCTCAACATCAGCCGGGCTGTAGGCCATGGCAAACTTATCGGGGAAAGTATTAGCCAGTCGTTCCGTCATCAAAATCAGGGAGTCTGCCAATGCCTTTGAAGCACCCGGAATAGCTTGATTTCCTGCTGGAATATAGATTGACATGAAGGGTGCGTCGAGCCCGCCTTCCTTGGAGCGAGGATAGTCAAAATTCCCATCCGGAGTCCGAACAGATACGTCCAAAATCTCGCGCTGAAGGGTAAATCCTCCTACCTTCATCCGGTAGGGTAAATCCACATGTCCATCGACCATGATAGTGGATTGGGCGATCTCTGTGGCTACTTCCAAGCGCTCAGCATCGGAAAGCTGGGTGTAGTCTGTTTCGGAATTTTTTGGCTCGCAGGACAACAGAAGTCCTGCAGCTACAATCAGGTTGATGTATTTATTCATAATGTGGTTTTTCTAGTTTGCATAAGATACAAGCTTTATCACGTAAGTTGGAAAAATATCCATAAATGGTGGATAAAACCGAAGAAATGTCTATTCAAGGTTTAAATTTTGTCCCTTAGCCAAATAAACAATTGATTTTGCGTAAATTCCATGACATCAAATGCTACATCTATGAAAAATCTTCTCTTAGTGATTTTTGGTAGTCTCCTCCTTGCCTCCTGCCAATCATCGAGTAATTCAAGCATTTCGGTCTCCATTGCATCCGAACTTCAGGAGGATGTCAAGGACGGACGTCTGTTGTTGATTTTTTCTACCAATCATGAAAACGAACCTCGATTCGGTATCAGTGATAATGTCATGACTAATCAGGTTTTTGGGATGGATTTTGAAAATTATCAGCCAGGTGAAAGTCTTGATTTTGACACGGAGAGTTTTGGCTATCCAATCGAATCACTTTCGGAGATACCAGAAGGTGAGTACACCATTCAGGCCTTTATTCAAAAGCATGAAACCTTCGTGAGGTCAGACGGGCACACTGTCAAATTACCCATGGATCAGGGAGAAGGAAGACAATGGGCGCGGGCACCGAAAAACATTTATTCCACACCCAAAAAAATCAATTGGGACAGAAATTTCAGCCTAGAATTGGTGGTCGATCAAATCATTCCCCCTGTCACCGAACCCGAAGACACAGAATACATCAAGCACATCAAGATCAAAAGCGAATTGCTCTCTGAGTTTTGGGGAAGGGATATGTATCTAGGTGCTCACGTATTACTACCGGAAGGCTTTGATGAAAACCCCAATCAACATTATCCCTTAATGGTATTTCATGGACATTTTCCCTCGGATTTTGGAGGTTTCCGCACGATTCCACCAGATCCAGAGCTAGGAGAGGATGATTATAGTGCGCGATTTGGAATCTATGGGTATGAAAAAATGCAGCAGCAAGAGGCTTATGATTTTTACCAACAATGGATATCCCCTGACTTTAAGCGCTATATCGTGATCGAGATCCAACATGCCAATCCTTACTATGACGACAGCTATGCTGTAAACTCAGAAAATTTGGGCCCATATGGCGATGCCATTACTTATGAGTTGATTCCATACATCGAAAAGGAGTTTAGGGGAATTGGAGAAGGTTGGGCTAGATTTCTCTACGGTGGATCTACCGGCGGATGGGAGGCACTAGCTGTCCAGGTGAAATACCCCGACGAATACAATGGATGTTTTGCAGCTTGTCCCGATCCGATTGATTTCAGGGCTTACACCTCTGTAAATATCTATGAAGATGAGAATGCCTATTATCAAGATGGGCCTTTCAGAAAAACGCCTCGCCCCGGTCATCGGAACTACCTGGGACATGTAAGCGCTATGCTAAAAGATATGAATCATCGGGAACTGGCCCTCGGCGGAACAAAGAGCCGATCAGGGAATCAATTTGACATCTGGCAGGCAGTTTTTTCTCCTGTTGGCGAAGACGGATATCCAAAGCCAATTTGGGATAGATACTCCGGTGAAATCGATCCGGAAGTGGCTGAATATTGGAAGGAAAATTACGATCTTCGTCACATTATGGAGCGGGATTGGGAAACGCTTGGGCCTAAGCTGGAAGGTAAGATTCATATTTACTGTGGCGACATGGACAATTATTACCTGAACAATGCCGTGTATTTAACAGAGGATTTTCTGGAGAATACCGAAAACCCTTACTATGGAGGTGAAGTCGCTTACGGAGACCGGGCCGAGCACTGCTGGAATGGAGATCCGGATTTGCCAAATTACATTACCAGATTGCGCTACAACACCATGTATTTGGACAAAATCCAAAAGCGTCTTGAAGCATCAGCACCGTCAGACTTTAACTTGACTAATTGGACTTTAAATAAAAACAACTAATCATGAAACCGAGTCCTGATAATTATCGGGATAGTCATTGAAAATCAAATTATAAACACATGAAAACTTATTTAAAAACAACGATTTATGGAATCGGAGCTGCCATGCTTTTCGCTCAATGCTCCCCACAAAAATCTACCGAGACAGAAGAAGAAGTAGTGGTAGAAGAAGAGGCAAAAACACCAAGCCTAACCATGCTTTGGGAATCGGAGGCAACCCTAGAAACTGTAGAGTCTGTACTATACGATCCCTCATCAGGAAAGATCTACACTTCCAATATTTTTGGCCAAAACCCGCAGGAAAAAGACGGAAACGGCACTATCTCCATTCTTGGGACTGACGGAAGCATTATAGAGCAGACTTGGGTAAGCGGATTGAACGCTCCAAAGGGAATGGCCACTGCCAATGGAAATCTGTATGTAACAGATATCGATGAATTGGTAGAAATCAACTTGGAATCAGGAGAAATCACAAACAAGTGGACCGTTGAAGGAGCTGAATTCCTCAATGATGTCGCATCGCACAATGGGGTGGTGTATTTCACTGACATGAATACCGGCAAAGTTCACAGTTATCAAGATGGAGCAATCAGCACCGTATCAGAAGGACATGATTCCATCAACGGAATCGCCGTGGGTGCCGATGGGACCATCTATGGCTTGGATGCTTCCGGTTTGAAAAAATGGAATGCAGATGGGACTACAGAAATCCTCAATTCCGCTGTCACAGGAGGAGATGGACTAGTCGTTTTAGGAGATGGAAACTTTGTGGCTTCCAGATGGCAAGGAGAAATCTGGTTTGCTTCTGCCGAGGATCAAACCAAAATGCTAGATACCAAAGCTGAAGAATCCAATACAGCTGACATTGGATACAATCCTTCCGAAATGGTGGTTTATGTTCCAACCTTCTTCAAAAATAAGGTGGTAGCATACAAATTAGATTATTGATCAAAGCAGTTTTGATCCAAATCAGATCGGATCAATTGATAGGCTCGTCTTGTCAATTGATCCGATTTTTTTTTAAATCAATCGGCTGAGAATAATCAATCCCAAACCCATCAGAAAGAAGACAAACATCATAATCAATTGTGGAAAAGTCCCTTTTGGAGCATCCTTGAACTCTTTCCAAATAAAAACTCCCCAAGCGGCTGCCACCATGGTAGCACCTTGCCCTAGTCCATAGGATATGGCAAAACCCGCTTTTTCCCCGGATATCACATTCAATACCATCCCCAAACACCAAATAAGCCCCCCAAGCCATCCAATGCTATGAAGTTTTAAATTACCAAGTCGAAAGTAATCCGAATACGTGACGGGCTGTCCCTGGATAGGTTTATACATGAAAAATGAATTCCAAAGAAAATTGGAACCCAAAACACCCAATGAAAAAATAAAGACAGCAGTGTAGGGAGTCATCAAGCCTTCAGCAGGATTGCGAAAGTCCGTAGAAATGGATGCTGCTACAAAGCGATAGAAAAAGCCCATCAAAATACCGCCAGCCAAGGCCAGCAAGATCCCTTTGATAGGAGGTTGATTTTGGCTTGCTGTGAGATTGCGATAAGCTAAAGCGTCAAGGATAATTGCAATCACAACCAAGGCAACTCCCAAAAAGAGAAGTACCGGATTGCCAAGTGGGTCTGCCAAGTAATTGATCAGTACTCCCAAAACCAAGGCAATTCCAATGCCAACGGGAAAGGCTACCGCCATCCCTGCAATATCGATAGCAGCTACGATCAGGAGATTGGCCAGATTGAAAATTATTCCTCCCAAAATGGCGGAACCTATGGAACTTGAATCCGCCTGAGATAAATCTTCAAAAAACGGTCTTCCCTCCGAGCCCATTGATCCCATGGTAAGGCCTAAAATGAGTGAGGCAAGTACAATTCCAATTGCGTAATCCCAATAAAACAAGGGAAATGACCATGATTTAGATGCAAGTTTCTGGGTGTTTGCCCAGGAACCCCAGCAAAGCATGGTGATAAAGCAAAAGAATACTGCCAGGAGATAGGATTCAGGAAAAAACATAGCTTGGGTTTTAGATTTTTAAATTGAAACTTCTTTTCGGAATGGCTGCGACACTTGGGCCCCCATCCGTGTCACTGAGATAGCTGCGGCCTGAGAGGCAAACTTAATGGACTCATCAAAAGCTTTTCCTTCAGCCAAAGAAACCACAAAGGCACCATTGAATGTATCCCCGGCTGCCGTAGTGTCCATTGCTTTTACTTTGGGAGCGGGCGTGTGAAACTCCCCTTCTTCTCCCAAATAATAAGACCCCGAGGCACCGAGCGTAATCAATACATTTTTTACTCCTTGGCCTATTAGAATTTCGGCTGCACGTTTCGCTGTGTCTATTGAATCAACTTTTTCACCAGTCAGATAACTAGCTTCATGCTCATTGGGGGTGATGAAATAGAGCTTCTGAAGGAGTTTTTGAGACAAATCCATCACCGGTGCAGGATTGAGAATCATCTTTTTTTGATGCTTGAAAGCCAGGTCTGAAAGCGCCTCAATGGTGCCTAGCGGTGTTTCCAATTGGGCTAAAATCAAGTTAGAAGACCGAATTAACTCCTCCGCTGCCAAAATATCTTCAGGTAGCAAATTCGCATTTGCACCAGAGGCCACTGAGATAGAATTTTCACCATTTTCATCCACTAAAATAAGTGCCACTCCGGTAGCAGCAGTTGAATCGATAATTACATGCTTGGTATCTAATCCGTAGGTTTGATATTCAGCCAATGCTTGTTTACCAAAGGCATCATCACCCACTTTAGCCAAAAAGGATACCTGTCCACCAAGTTTTGCGGCCGCTACAGCCTGATTGGCTCCCTTTCCCCCTTGGAATTGAAAAAATTGTCCTCCGGTGACAGTCTCACCTGGCTTAGGAAGTTTTGTCGAGCGAAGAACTAGGTCAGTATTGCTACTACCCACCACCAAAATCTTTTGCATACAATTGAGAAGTTTATCCTAAAGTAAAGAAATATGAAAACACTTTAAATCATTCACTCGAGTTTCACGTTTACAAGAACTAGTCGGCAACCACTCAGCCTGAAATTTATCCTTTACTTCAATAAATTTAATTCCTGACGAAATTGTCCGTACCTTTATTTTTGATATAAATCAATTCAGAACCTATTAGGAAATGAAAAAATCAGAAAACATCAATTACGAGCTGGAAAAGAACATGGAGGTTATCTCCCAGTTGGACGATATCGTGGGGGACGCCGTAGATAATATCCTGGTGGACCCTGATAAGTGCTGGCAACCTTCAGATTTCCTTCCCGATTTTCAAAACCCCGAGGTCTTCGAAGAAGTCAAATTGCTTCAAAAAAGAGCTGAGGGAATCCCAGATACAGTATTGACTTCCTTGATTGGAAATATGATTACTGAGGAAGCCTTGCCTTCCTATCAGACATACTTTAATCTCTTGGAAGGCATTAATGATGAACGATCATTGCTTTCACCATCAGGTTGGGTTCGTTGGTCCAAATCTTGGACTGCCGAAGAGAATCGTCATGGAGACTTGCTCAACAAATATCTTTACCTCACAGGACGAGTAGATATGGGCGCTGTAGAGCGAACCATTCACAGACTCTTAGCAAATGGGTTTGATCCAAAGTCAGAATCCGATCCCTATCAGGCCATGATTTACACTTCTTTTCAGGAGAGAGCTACCAAAATATCCCACGTCAACACCGGTAAATTGGCAGATAAGGCTGGAGATCATGTGCTTTCAAGAATCTGTAAAACCATCGCTGGTGATGAAGCAAGGCATGAAAAAGCTTACAAGACTTTCATGAACAAAATCTTCGAAATTGATCCAAGTGGGGCAATTGTCGCATTTGAAAAAATGATGCGAAAGCAAATCGTGATGCCTGCTGTATTGATGGGAGAAGGTGGCAGTAGACCATCCTTGTACAAGGACTTCTCAGAAATCACCCAAAAAGTAGGAATCTACACAGGTTGGGACTATGCCCGAATTATTCAGCACCTGGTTGACCATTGGAAAGTGGAAGCGCTGACAGGATTGAATGATGTGGCTGCCAAAGCTCAGGACTACCTTTCAAACTTGGCCGATCGATATATGCGTCTCGCTGACCGGATGAAAGCACCGGATGAAGTTCGGCTCGCATGGCTCAAATAATTCCAGAGTCCTTCCTTTTTGGGAAGGACTTTTTTATTTTCAGAAAAATATTTCACATGACATCGACATGATTGGAATAAACTTATGAACCTTCGATTCACCACCCTTTCTTTCATTTTTACCTTAGCTTTCAATACCATATTTGGGCAAGATATTCGAGTCAATTCAAACCGACTCGATTCTACGCTAATGCAGCTAGCTACTTTTGGCAAAAATGATTTAGGTGGGTCCGACCGGGTCGCCTATTCTGATTACGATGTAAAAGGAAGAGCTTATGTCATTGATTTAATGAAAAAGGCCGGTTTGGAGGTAAGCATTGACTACGCAGGAAATATCATCGGAAAGAAGGCTGGAAAGAACCCCAAATTAAAACCCATTGCCTTCGGTTCTCATATCGATGAAGTCCCAAATGGAGGGGACTATGACGGGCCTGTTGGTTCACTAAGTGCCATTGAAGTCGTTCAATCTCTCACCGAAAATAAGATTGTAACAGAGCACCCGCTTGAAGTGATTATTTTCGCCAATGAAGAAGGAGGTGTCATAGGAAGTCGCGCTTTGATCGGCAGTTTAAGTAAAGAAGCGCTTCAGGTCGTCAGTAATGCTGGGATCACTCACTATGAAGGCATCAAAAAGTTAGGAGGGAATCCAGATAGAATTCCTGAATTAAAAAGAAAGCCTGGAGACTTAGCTGCATTTCTAGAGCTTCATATTGAGCAAGGAGCCAACCTATTCAATAAAAAAATAGATATCGGAGTGGTAGAAGGAATCGTAGCGATTCAGTGGTGGGAATTCACCTTTAAAGGATTTGCCAACCATGCAGGAACTACACCGATGGATCTTCGTCAGGACCCAATGCTCCCAGCTGCTAAGTTTATCCTTGCTGTGAATGAAACAGTTCGATCGATCCCAGGAAGACAGGTAGGTACTGTAGGAAAGATAGAAGCAAAGCCGGGTGCGGGAAATGTCATCCCGTCTGAGGTTACCTTAAACTTGGAAATTCGAGACCTCTCTTCGGAAAAAATTTGGTCCATTTATCGACAATTAGAAGAAAAAGCAAAGACCATTGCGAAGGAATTTAATATCTCAGTTTCGATCAATCATATTGAAGTTGCCTCCGACCCGGCCCTGGCTGACCCCAAGATTCGACAAATCATTCAGGAGAAGGCTGAAATGCTTGGATTATCTACACTAAGTCTACCCAGTGGCGCTGGACATGATGCTCAGGAAATGGCAAAAATTGCTCCTATGGGTATGATTTTTATCCCCAGCAAAGATGGCATTAGCCATTCACCTCAAGAATTCTCCAGCAAAGAGGATGTTGCAAATGGAGCAAATGTTTTGCTTCATACAATACTAGAGCTGGATAAAAAACTCCAATAAGAAGCCCAAGTTCCCTGAACCTTTCACAAGGCTTTTTAATTACATGTATATACATCAAATAAGATTTTAAAATGGATTTACGAAAGATCAAGAAAGTTCACGGTTCTGAATATCGCCCTATTGCAGATCTGATTACCTATAGCCCCATGCCCACAAGAAGTTTGGACATGATTGATCCTTTTTTATTTCTCAACCATCATGGATTTCAAAAGTATCCTCAAAATAACCATGGCTTGCCTTTCGGTCCTCATCCTCATCGGGGAATGGAGACCGTCACTTTCATCCTAGAAGGGGATATCATGCATAAGGATTCATCAGGACATGAATCGGTCATTGAAGCAGGTGGAGTGCAATACATGACAGCAGGAAAGGGATTGATTCACACAGAAGTATCTAGCTCTGAGTTCAAGAAAAATGGTGGTGATTTGGAGATACTCCAACTTTGGCTGAATCTGCCCGCCAGTAAAAAAATGCTTTCCCCAAAATACGTTGGTCTTCAAAAAGAAGAGATTCCGTCTTTCGATCTGAATGAAGGAAACGTAACTGTCCAACAGCTTTTTGGCGAGTGGAATGGGGTAAAGGGCGCTTTTGAGGGAAATTTTCCAATCACCATGAGTACGATTTATTTGAAAAATGGGGGCTCTTTTGAAAAAAATATCCCGGAGAATGAAAATATCTTTTTCTACATTGTCAGAGGAAAAATCAAAGTTAATGGTGAAGAAGTCCCATTTAGACACCTAGTAGAGTTTTCTAATCAGGGAGAAGTCTTGAAGGTCGAAGCATCAGAAGATTCTG
>LJXT01000115.1 GCA_001314815.1 Algoriphagus marincola HL-49 | reverse complement strand
TGAAAAGCTTAAAACTCAATGGTTCTAACCGAAAAGGACCCAAAGTCAAAACCTCAGGCTCTTGATTAACTTTTCTTAGCTGTACTCTGATTCTTTCCAGCAGCTCCTGAAAGTGAAATGGCTTTTTGATATAATCATTTGCGCCAGCCTGCAAGCCAAAAACAGTCTCATCCACTGTATCCTTGGCAGTAAGGAATATAATTGGCGTGGAACTAAATTCTTTCCGAAACTGTCTTGTCAATTCTATTCCGCTAATTCCGGGAACCATCCAGTCTAGCAATAATAGATCATATTCCCCCGAAAGGGCTAGATTCAGCCCCTCTCTGCCATTATCAGAAATATCTACAGCAAAATTTTCTTCCTCAAGTCCCTGCTTGAGAAAGTTAGATATACCCGGCTCGTCTTCTACAATGAGAATTCTCATGAGCCAAAATTTCGGGATTTTTAGGAAAAATACAGGTTTTCTTCTTTAAAGTTTCCTTAAAAAATCAAGAAACACTATCCATTTAAGGATTAAGCCATTTCTACCTGTCTTTTTTTGACCTTGCTCTTTTGGCTACTTGGCTTTTTCTTTTTACGCTTATTCCACCAAATTAGAGTCCCTGTGATTGGCAGTGAGGTCGCAATCAAACAAGCGACAAACCAAAGGAACTTCGTAAACGTACCGAAAATCTCTCCTGTGTGTAGGCTTTTCACCGAGCGGCCAATTTGCTGCCTGACAGTCATATCGGAGAAAAGCTTGGTTTCTTTCACCTGTAAATTAGCCTGATCAAGTTGTAGTTGGTCCGACCCTGATCTGGCAAAAAAACCCGTTCGGTATTTACTGATACTGATGGATTGGGAATCATCTTTCGGTAGGCTAATCCTGCTATTTCCAGAATAAGGCAGCGCAACATTTGCCTGAGCCAATGCTTGATCCAACGAAAACTGAAGTGCCGGTCCAGGAACTATCTCAATGGCTCCTTCCCCTTTTTGCTCTTCTTTGGGTGGCTGATAGGTATCCCAGGTTTTCTGCCAACCTTCCCGATACCATTGGAAGGACCAGAATAATCCCGTGGCAGACATGATTAACAAAGCGATTAGGGAATAAAATGCCAAGGTGTTGTGCAAGTCATGATTCACCCGCTTCCAGTTTCCAGACCATTTCACTTTGAGACCTTGACGCCAGCTTTTGACCTTTTGGGGTACCCAAATCACTATTCCAGTCAATACTCCTATTAAAAACAAGGAAGTAGCTATCCCATTGATCAATCGGCCTAACTCCCGATTACTCATACTTTCCAGCAGTGGCGCTTCAATTCGGTCGATCAACAACCATCGATGCAGAGAAAACTGCATACTCATAAATTCCTCAGCTGCTGTTCGTTCCGAATTATCTGCAACGACTTCTCCAGAGTAAGGATTGACAAAATAGGTAGTACCCCGACCTTTTTCACCCTCTTTCAATAAGCTAAACTGCACGGTTCGGCTAGGATCTTCACTTACAAAAACAGAAGTGACTTCACCGCCAATTTGAGACTCTACCTTACTTCTCAATTCATCCAAAGAAAGTCTACTCCCCTCTTCTTCAACAAAATACCGCTCAGAATCTGACCACTCCTTGATCTCAGTATTATAGACATAGATCGTCCCACTAAGGCACACAAGGATGACCACCAATCCAGAAATCAGACCTGCGTAAAGGTGAATATCATTGAAGAGTTTGCGGACTTTTTTCCAAAGGGGATTTGTAGCTGCCATTCTTTATCCTTATTTAGATTTGGTCAAAATTAAAAGGAAAAATTAAGATTATTAAGATTGATTCTAAAAAATATTTGAATGGAAGGTGAAAGACTTGAGAATCGAAAAAAAGGAAATGATTGGCATTTTTATATCTTGGGACCGAAATCACCGCAAGTCATGAAAAACACCTATTTCCTTTTACTTCTATCTCTATTTTTTTCCTGTGCCGAAAAGGAACCCGATCCACGGGCTAATCAACCTGAAGATTTCAAACAAGTGCTAGATGCACATGGAGATTGGAGCCGATGGCTTGATGCAGAAGCCTTTTCTTACACCATGTTTCATGAAACCAATCTGACTCAAGAGAATCACTTTTTCAATTTGGATTCGAGAAAAGGTAGAATCGATGCTCAAAATTTTCAAATAGGCTTTGATGGGGAAAAAGTTTGGATTAGCCCCAACCGACAAGCTTTTGGGGGACCTTCCGTAAGATTCTATCACAATCTTTATTTCTACTTTTTTAGCATTCCATACATTTTCACAGACCCTGGAGTGAGCGTGGAGAAGATCGAAGATCGCACCTTAAATGGTAAAAGCTATGAAACATTCAGTGTGAGCTTTGCCAGTGATAAAGGAGATAGCCCTAATGACCAATACTACCTGCTGACTGACCCCGAAACACATCAATTGGAATGGGTACTCTATACGGTTACATTTTTTGATAGTCCAGAACCTACCCTCAATGCACTCAAATATGAGGATTATCGGGATGCTGGAGGCTTGGTATTTCCAAGAATTCTTACGGGCTACACATTAGAAGGTGATTCCACAGGCAGGATACGATACCAGGTCAGTTTCGCAGATGTAGTATTGACGGAGGATGCTCTTGATGATGATCTTTTTGAAATGCCGGAAAAAGGTGCTGTAGTAGCAAATTGAACAAACCCTCATTAATATTCAGTATTTTCGCATATGGTTAGGGGAATTCTGAATATACCTGACAATGCTTGGGTAAGGCGTGTCACGATGTGGAGACAGGTAAAAGACATCTTATTTATAGGAATAGGAGTCGTGATGGCCAGTATTGGATTAAAGGGTTTTTTGCTACCAAACGGCTTCTTCGATGGTGGGGCAATGGGGGTATCACTCTTGCTCGAAATCCTTACGCCTCTAGATCTATCGGTACTGATCGTCTTGGTAAACCTCCCTTTTATCTACCTTGGCTACAAGCAATTGAATCTCAGGTTTGCCATAAAAAGCACTTTTGCCATTTTTGCTTTGGCACTCTTAGTACACTACATCGAACTACCGACCATCACAGCAGATAAGCTTTTAATCGCTGTTTTCGGAGGCTTTTTTTTGGGAAGCGGTATTGGTTTTTCGATTAGGGGCGGAGCGGTAATCGACGGCACCGAAGTTTTGGCTATTCAAGTATCCCGAAAATCCAGTCTCACCGTAGGTGACTTTATCACGGTATTCAATTTAGGTCTTTTCTTGGTTGCTGCCGTTCTTGTTGGTCTTGAAACGGCTATGTATTCCATGCTGACTTATTTTTCAGCTTCCCGAACAGTAGATTTTATTATCAATGGGGTTGAAGAGTACCTGGGAGTGATGATTGTTTCTAATCATTCGGACGCAATCAAAGAAAAAATCACCTACGACCTAGGTCGTGGGGTGACAGCATTCAAGGCTGACGGCGGATTTGGTGAAAAAGCTAAAAACCCAGATCGAAATGTACTCTTTTGCGTAGTCACCCGATTAGAAGTTACACGCGTATTGACTGAAATCGACAAAATCGACCCAAAGGCTTTCGTCATTCAGTATCCCATCAAGGATACCAAAGGCGGTATGATCAAAAAAAGGCCTTTACACTAAGGCCTTTTTTGACGGTATATGATGATTTCAATTGACTGAAGTATCCTTTCAGTGACTCCAATCGTAATCGTCAATTTTTTCCAAACAAGCTACCAATAGATCTATCGATCCTTGAATATCTGATTTATGAGCCATCTCGATCACCTGATGAAGGTGTCGGGTTGGAATAGAAATCGCCCCGGCAATTGCACCTTGTTTACCCATCCGCTGTACTCCTGCAGTATCCGTCCCGCCAGCAGTAAGAATCTCAGGTTGCCAAGTGATTTTTTCTTGATCGGCAATTTGCTTCATAAAAGCCACCATCCGATAATCACAGATAGTCATCGCGTCCATAATTTTGATAGCTGTGCCCTTTCCTAATTCCGTCACTTTTTCATGAGCTTGTGCACCTGGCACATCAAAAGCGATCGTAGTATCCAGTGCAATCCCATAATCCGGATTGATACTGTGAGCGGCCACATTGGCTCCCCGAATTCCCACTTCTTCCTGTACGGTGAAAGTCGCATAGACATCATAAGCAGGACTTTTCAAATTCTTGAGAGCTTCAATTAGAATAAAAACCGCCACTCGATTATCGATCGATTTACAATTGACACATTCACCCATTTCGATCAATTCTCGATCGCGGGTCACGGGGTCACCGATAGAAATATACTTTTCGACTTCCTCCTTGGGCATGCCTAGATCAATGAAAAAATCAGTAGTCTTCGGAAGTTTATTTCGCTCTTCCTGACTCATTACATGAATAGGTTTACTTCCCATCACACCGATTAGGTCTTTCTTGCCATGCACGATCACTCGCTGTGCTGTCAAAGTCTTGGGATCAAACCCACCAAGGGTATGGAACCGCAGAAATCCATTATCATCAATATGCGTCACAATAAAACCGATCTCATCCATGTGGGCTGCTACCATCACCCGCTTACCATCAGGGTTTCTTTGTCCTTTTTTGACCGCGATGACATTTCCCAAATTATCGGTTTTGATCTCATCGGCATAAGGCGTTACCAATTCGATAATTAGGTCTCTAATCCGCTTTTCAAATCCCGGTGCTCCGGCTATTTCGCATACATCCTTGAGTAATGAAACGTCCATATATTCTATTTATATCAGTTAATTGAGCTAAAATACAAGATAAAAAAAGCGCAACGAAGACGCTGCGCTTGAAATTTAAGATTCTTATCGAACTAGTATGCCCGAATGGTCTTTCCTTCCATGAAGTTCGCAAAAGATCGGTTTACAACTCGTGTACCTCCACTTGTAGGATAATTGCCGGTAAAATACCAGTCCCCAACGTGGTCAGGAATGCATTGATGTAATGAATCAACCGTCTGATAAATCACCCGAACTTCCGCTTTGATTTCAGGGGAGGTTACGATTTCGGCGATCTTGTCAGATATCTCTTGATCCGTGAAATTCTCATAGACCTTCTTTACATAGTTCTCCAAAGAGCTTGGATTGGCCACACAAGCCTCATACGTCTCATCCAGAATATTCTCCATTTTGCGCTCCTTTAGCAAAGCCAAAGCGGCACGGAAGGCTATAAACTCTTTCATTCGAGACATATCGATCCCATAGCAATCAGGGAAACGGATCTGAGGAGCAGAAGAAACGATCACAATCCGCTTAGGATTGAGTTTGTCGAGCGTAGTCAAAATACTCTTCTCCAAAGTGGTTCCCCTAACGATACTGTCATCGATCACGACCAAAGTATCTATCCCAGGACGTACTACCTCATAAGTCGTATCATACACCGAACTCACCATCACATCTCGATCATCATCATTGGTGATGAAGGTTCGGAGCTTGACATCCTTGCTGACAAGTTTTTCAACTCTTGGCCGGAAATTGAGCAATTCTTCCAGATCACCCATGTGAGGTTTTCCTTCCAAGAAGACCTCTTTCCTTTTTGCCACTAAATAATCCTCTAAGCCTTCAATCATCCCCAGAAAGGCTGTTTCAGCTGTATTTGGGATATAAGAAAATACTGTATTCTTCAGATCGAAATCGATAGCCTTCAAAATTTGAGGAATGAGTGCATTCCCTAGATTTTTCCGCTCCTGATAAATATTTGGATCGGTACCACGTGAAAAATAGATCCGTTCGAATGAACAGGACTTCTTTTCTCTGGCAGGCATAATTTCCTCTTCTGAGTAGCTTCCATCCTTATTGATTACCAAGGCATGACCCGGCTGAATCTCCTTAATTTCCTTAAAATCAATATCAAAAGCAGATTTTATCGCAGGCTTTTCGGAGGCTACTACGATAATTTCATCATCGGCGTAATAATATGCTGGCCTGATTCCGGAAGGATCACGAACAACAAAGCTCGAACCATTTCCTATCATTCCAGCCATCGCATAACCTCCGTCAAAATCACGGCAGGATCGACGTAGAATTCTGCCTACATCCAGCTCATCCTCAATCAGGTGTGTGACTTGTTCATTTGAATACTGGTGCTTATACTTCTCAAAAATCCGTTGGTTTTCTTCGTCCAAAAAGTGACCAATTTTCTCCATCACCGTGACAGTATCGGTCTTCTCCTTCGGGTGCTGACCCAATTGAACTAACTTTCCAAACAGTTCCTCCACATTGGTCATATTGAAGTTTCCGGCCATTACCAGGTTACGGCTTCGCCAGTTATTCTGCTTGAGGAAAGGATGGCAGGTTTCAATGCTGTTTTCTCCATGCGTTCCATAGCGCAGATGCCCTAACCAAACTTCGCCAGAGAAAGCAATATTTTCTTTCAGCCAATCTGCATCACTGAGGGCATCGTGACCTCCTAATTTTTTGGCTTTCTTGTACTTCTTATTGATTTTGTCAAAAATGAAATTGACTGCGGAGGGCTCTATCGAGCGATACCGGCTGATGTAGCGTGTACCGGGTTTAGTATTGATTTTGATATTGGCTACGCCGGCACCGTCTTGACCTCTATTGATTTGCTTTTGCATCAGAACGTACATTCTATTGGAAGCAAAAGCAGGCGTGCCGTATTTGTCGATGTAATATTGAGGGGATTTGCGGAGCCTAACCATGGCTATACCGCATTCATGCTTGATGGCGTCACTCATTGACCGGGAGATAAGTTAGCGTGAGGATACAAAGGTACAGCAATTTAAAAGAATTCAGAACCGAAAAGTTCATTTCGCCTCCCACTACGCATCTACGCCCTAGTTACGCTCAAAAACGAAGCATTACATACCCTTGAGGAACGTAGGTTGTGGCCGTAGTAAGCATGGAATGAGCCACTTCCACTCCTTCTACCAAGTCTTCTTTTTTTAGATTACGTATGATCAAAGATTGCCCACATACTAGAATATCTGCACCTGCTTCTCTCAAAGCGGCAAAGACTGGTGCGTTCGGATTATCCACTTTGAATCTTTCTTGGTATTTCTCATTATTAAGAATAGAAAAAATCGCTCCGCCATGAACCACCACTTTGACATGAAGTCTATCCTTGGGCACTCCCGCCAATCCATGTAAATTCATCAATCGGGCCACATTGTCTACATAGCGGTTGACATTTTCAGGGGTTTCAGTACCTGAAATCAAATCAATCAAAATTTTATACTCAAGCGAAGGATCAGGACGTTCGGTAGCTTCTGGCACCTCATAGATGCCTCCAAAGCCCTTGACGATTGGAAATTGGGCTTCCTGAGCAATTAAAGATGAGCAAGTCAAAACAAAAAGAAGCGAAAGGAGGGATAGATTCTTGATCATGGATTTGATTTTAAGAATGGAAAAGTAAGTAAAAATCTAATTTCCATGACACCATTAATCAAAAAAGCCTCTCCAAAAATTGGAAAGGCTTTGTGCGCACGAGAAGATTCGAACTTCCACACCCGAAGGCACCACCCCCTCAAGATGGCGTGTCTACCAGTTTCACCACGTGCGCGGATTAGGGTCTGCAAGAGAAGAAACCAAGTTTTTTTCACGAGGTAAAACTCTTCTTTTACGTGTACTCAAATATTTGAAAATTGAAATCTATAAAAAAGACTAAATATTCTTTTTTAAAAAACTAATTGCGACTATTTAAATTCAGTTAATTTTAAATACATCAAACTATATTTTGAATTCTCAATTGATCTAATTATTTTAAGAATTAAAAATAAAGAGTTATGCTGCCATGAAACAGAAAAAAATATTATTATTGGTTTCATTAGTTGTATTTATGACAACTTTTTCTTCTTGTGAATTCAATGAAGATTCTTCAGTCCAATCAAAAACTGATTTGGATTTAAGTAAGCTAGATTTATCTGGTCTTCAAATGGATTTTACAAGGGTAATCGATCTAAATAAGTACTCTTTAGAAGATATTGCCAAAGAGCTGCAAGCCACACTAAAAGAAGTAGACTATGAGAAAATGGCACAGAGAATGGGATTAGCTGAAAATATGGAAGCTTATTTAGAAATCAACCTATTAGTTAATGAGAAAAAGCAAACTGCTACGTTTATTGCAACTGAGCAATCCAGAGAAAAACCGAAGCCAAATAATAGAGTCCTCCAGACCGATGATGAAAAATGTGGAGGCGAGAATGGAGATGGTTGGTCGGTATTAGACAATTGTTTTAGTCCGGACTGCGTAGCGGAAGCTATTTTAGCTGGTGCGGATCAACTTGGCGAGCCAGGAAATGGAGAGTGTTTAGACTTCAGGGTAGTGGGTCTCCTTGTTGGAATAAGAGTATGTGGAAGAAAAATCGAATGCTAATTGTGGCTTTCAATAAAATTAAAAGGCTATTTCAATTGAAATAGCCTTTTTCTTGTGCGCACGAGAGGATTCGAACCTCCACACAACTTAATGCACCACCCCCTCAAGATGGCGTGTCTACCAGTTTCACCACGTGCGCGGTTAGGGTCTGCAAAAGTAGAAAGCTGAAGTCTTCGATGCAAACAGATTTCTAGCTTTTGCAAAAAATAATTTTAGCCATAAACCTTTCGCTCGGCTGCCAAAAGTGTATTGTAAAGCAAAGAGGCAATGGTCATCGGACCTACTCCTCCCGGCACAGGTGTGATGGCCGATGCTTTTTCAGCCACCTCATCAAATTTCACATCACCGATCAACCGGAATCCGGATTTCTTGCTGGAATCCTCCACTCGATGAATTCCCACATCAATGACCACAGCGCCAGGCTTGACCATATCTGCCGTAACAAACTCAGGCTTCCCTAATGCCACGATCAAAATATCAGCAGTTTGTGCAATTTCCTTCAAGTTCTGAGTTCTACTGTGAGTCAAAGTAACAGTAGCATTCCCTGGATACCCGTTTCTAGCCATCAAAATACTCATGGGACTCCCTACAATGTGGCTTCTGCCGATGACTACACAGTGCTTTCCGGAAGTTTCGATTTGGTATCGCTTGAGCAATTCAACGATTCCATATGGAGTTGCAGCAACGTATGCCGGCCAGTTCAAGGCCATTCTTCCCACATTTGCAGGTGTGAAGCCATCCACATCCTTTTCAGGCTTGATCTTATCAGTCACCTTTTCAACAGAGATGTGCTTGGGAAGTGGAAGCTGTACAATCAATCCATCAATATCCGGATTCTCATTGATTTCCTCCACCTTGGCCAAAAGCTCCTCTTCAGAAACCGTGTCTTCCATCCTCACCAAAGTAGACTCAAAACCTATTTCATGACATGCTTTCACTTTGGCACCCACGTAGGTTTGGCTTGCACCGTCATTTCCCACCAGGATTGCAGCAAGATGAGGTACTTTCCCCTCTTCCGTTTTTATTTCCGCAACTCGTGCTGCTATTTCATTTTTAATGTCTTGTGAGGTTTTTTTACCGTCGATGATTGTAGGCATAGGTCATGTGTAGGTTTTGAACTTCGAAATTCATCATTCGATGTTCATCATTCGATATTTAATTATTATTTCGTTCAGCAGTTTCTATACTTTTCACAAAGATTGAAATCAATTGGTTACACTCGTTTAAGAGTTTTATGATTTCTCCTTTATCAAGATGCAAAATCGATTTTTCAATTATTTTGATAGCAACTCTGGTTTCTCTTAACTCCTTCAGGACTATTTTCAGTTTATGAATAAAATCCTTTCTTGATTCTCCTGATTGTGCTTCACCATAATTCAAGGCTGGAGAGGTCCCACTTCGTAAAAGCTGATTTGCCAAATGGTTCCCAGCTTTTGAATTAACCATTGAGTCCGTGAAAGCTATGATTGAGGCAGCAAAATCTATCAAACGCTCTTCCAAATCATATTTTCTTTCCATAACAAGTATCTAATGAGGCAATCTCAGACCTTATTTTATATTCCCACCAACCAATATTTATAAATAATGAATGATGAACATCGAATGTCGAACGCTGAAGTTTAGAAATCGTATTTCGCACTTCGTATTTCTTACTTCCTACTTCTAATCTAGCTTTAACACTGCCATAAATGCCTCCTGAGGAACCTCGACATTGCCGACTTGTCGCATGCGTTTCTTTCCTTTTTTCTGCTTTTCGAGGAGTTTTCGCTTTCGGGAGATATCACCGCCATAACACTTCGCCAACACGTTTTTACGGAGGGCTTTTACAGTTTCTCGGGCGATGATTTTAGTACCGATGGCTGCCTGAATCGCAATCTCAAACATTTGACGAGGCACCAATTCCTTCAGCTTCTCACACAGACGCTTGCCCCATTCATAGGCCTTGTCCCGGTGGACGATTGCCGAAAGGGCATCAACTGGCTCGCCGTTTAGCATGACATCCAGACGAACCATGTGTGAAGGTTGGTAACCTTTCAATTCATAATCCAAGGAAGCATAACCTCTTGAGATGGTCTTCAACTTATCGAAAAAGTCAAACACAATCTCTGCGAGTGGCATGTCAAACTGCAATTCTACCCGCTCGGATGTCAAATAAACCTGGTTTTTGATCTGTCCACGCTTTTCCATGCAAAGCTGAATCACCGGCCCCACATAATCTGAGGCGGTAATGATGGATGCTTTGACAAAAGGTTCTTCGATATGCTTAAACCGGGTAGGATCAGGCATATCAGATGGTGCATTGATGACTTGATAGGTATCATCGGTCATCAGTGCACGAAACTGCACCGATGGAACCGTCGTGATTACGGTCATGTCAAACTCCCGCTCCAAACGCTCCTGCACGATCTCCATATGCAGCATTCCCAAGAATCCGCATCGGAATCCAAAACCAAGGGCCGCAGAAGTCTCAGGTTCCCAAACGAGCGATGCATCATTGAGCTGCAACTTCTCCATAGAAGCTCTCAATTCCTCAAACTCCGTGGTATCTACCGGATAAATTCCCGCAAAAACCATCGGTTTTACATTTTCGAAACCTTGAATAGCCTTATCACAGGCACGCTTGGTGTGGGTAATCGTATCCCCCACTTTTACTTCTTTGGCTACTTTAATCCCAGAAATCAAATACCCAACGGTACCCGCACCCATTTCCTGCTGAGGGATTTGATTGAATCCTAAGATGCCGATTTCATCAGCTTCATATTCCCTGCCGGTGTTGACAAATTTAATTTTCTCTCCTTTGCGAAGCGTTCCATTGAAGATTCGGAAGATTACTTCAATTCCCCGGAAGGAATTGTAGTGCGAATCAAAAATCATCGCCTGAAGCGGAGCTTCCGGGTCGCCTTTGGGAGCAGGAACTTTCTCCACCACAGCATTCAAAATATCTTCAATACCGATTCCCTCTTTCCCAGATGCCAAAATAATATCTTCCCGATCACAACCGATCAAATCGATGATCTCATCAGCTCGAAGTTCAGGATCAGCACCTGGCAGATCAATTTTATTGAGAACTGGAATGATTTCCAGATCATGACCCATAGCCAAGTACAAATTAGAAATCGTCTGAGCTTCAATACCTTGCGAAGCATCCACAATCAAAAGTGCTCCTTCACAAGCTGCGATCGAACGCGACACTTCGTAGGAAAAATCCACGTGTCCCGGGGTATCAATCAAATTGAAGGTATACTCCTCCCCCTTGTAGGGATACTTCATCTGAATAGCGTGCGACTTGATTGTAATCCCACGCTCTCGCTCCAGATCCATGTCATCCAACAACTGGTCCTGCATTTCCCGATCACTCACCGTATTGGTGAACTGCAACAACCTATCCGCCAACGTACTCTTCCCATGATCAATGTGGGCGATAATACAGAAATTTCGAATGTTTTTCATAAGCATTTGTGCCGCAAAAGTAGGGAAAAAGAAGGAGAATTTATGAGTAATACAGTTGAAATACAGCTTGGATGAAGTACAAATGAAATACAGTGGAAATACAATCGCTTCGCTCCATGAAATAAGCCTTCGGCGAAATAGGCTTTACGCAAAATGACTCTTCTGGGCAGCTTTATTTCATTCACCGAAGGTGGATTTATTTCAATAGTATTTCCATGGTATTTCTCTCTCTAACTATTTGCTTTTAATTTTACCTCACAAACAGAACCAATCCATGCAATCCATTGCCGAATCAAAAAAGTCCCAAAACATCGCCGAATACATCATCTACCTCTATCAGCAGGAAGATTTAATCCGCTCTTTCCAAGGGAATCTGGAGGAAATCCGACAGTATGTCGTGGCTCATTTTCCGGTAGAAGAAATGGAGAAAGAAGGGATTTTTAACTGGTACCAGGAGTTGAAAAATAAGATGGAAAAAGAAGGAATTATGGAGAAAGGGCATTTGGAGGAAACCCAAAAACTAGTTAACGAACTCTCCCAAATCCACTGGCAGCTTTTAAAAAAGGACAAAACCTATTTTGAAAGCTATCAAAAAGCTAAACCCTACATCCTCCAAGCTGTGATGGAAGCTGAAGGGCAAGACCTTGGGAATGAAATCCAAATCTGTCTGAATGGAGTCTATGGACTCTTGCTTTGTCGACTATTGGGAAAGAAAGTTTCGGATGAGCAATTAAAATCCGCGGAGGCTTTTGGAGAAGTTTTGAGTCTATTGAATTTGGTCTATCAGCAGGAACGGATTTCTAGGAATTGAGCTTGATTGTAACAAAGGAAGAACTTGTCCCCCGCGGATTGAAAGATTTTAAAATCACCGCAAGGATTTGGAAGTCGAAATTATAAACACTACGCCCCCATAATTCTAAAAATAACCTTAATTTTAGATATGATTTCGATTGAACAACAGGAACTTATCAAAGAACTTACAAGTCCGTATAAACCAACTTACCTTGGAGTTTTTGGCTCATTTGCAAGAGGTGAGCAGGACTCAAAAAGTGATTTGGATATCCTGGTTGATTTCGAAGAAAATCTTGATTTACTTGAACTGATTGGGCTAGAACAAAAACTTTCTGAAAGGCTTAAGCTAAAAGTAGACTTGATAACCTATCGCTCGCTGAACGAACTCATTAAACCCTACATTGAAAAAGACCTCATTCAGATTTTTTAATGAAAAAAGAAGAAATCTATCTCCAGCATATTCTTCAGTGCATTGAAAAGATTGAGGCGTATACCATCTCGCAAATGAAGACGCCTTTTTGGCAAATTCTATGGTTCAGGATGCAGTGATCCGAAATTTCGTAGTGATCGGTGAGGCCACCAAAAATTTATCAAGAGAATTTCGTCAGAAGCATGCGGAAATTGAATGGAGAAAAATTGCAGGACTCCGAGACAAATTGATTTATGATTACATCGGGGTAGATTTATGGGCAGTTTGGGCACTTGTGGAAAAAATAATTCCCCAATTCAAGAAACAGATTCAGGAGATAATAAATAAAGAGGGATCCAATTGAGGTTGGTCTATCAGCAGGAAAGGATTTCGAGGAATTGAGCTTGATTGTAACAAAGGAAGAACTTATCCGCCGCAGCGGATTGAAAGATTTGAAAACTATCAATCAAATCTTTCAATCCCCCATAAACTCCCACACACTTCGATAGCCACTTTTTTCCTCAAAATAACCCAGTAAAGAATCAAAGAAGGAGTTGCTAGCCAAGGTACTGCTGTCTCCGATCAGGAC
>LJXT01000114.1 GCA_001314815.1 Algoriphagus marincola HL-49 | reverse complement strand
CTTTTTGGAAAGCATTGTGATCAAGCGTATTTCCAGTCTCTGGAAGCTCTTCATCACAACCAATTTCTTTGAGCGAAACTATCTCTATGGACTTGGGAAGAGCTGCCCTGACCTCTTCTATTTTCTTCGAGTTGTTGGTGGCAAAGCAAATTTTCATCTGTTTATTTTTTGACTTTTATTGGTCAGATGGAATCTTTGACGATAAAAATAATCATTTCCCTGTGTGTTTAATGATTATTTTAATCGTGTCGATTTCATGTGTTTATAATTTGATTTTCAGCGGCCACATGGAATGCCATACCCTGATATATTAGGGCATTCCCCTGTGTGAGGAGCCATTCACATGGGCTTTTCATACCCAAAAGTAAAAAATATTCCTCAGACCCATTTTTGGAGTTTTTGATTGATTTTACTTGTTGTTCATTACTGAAAAGCTAACTTCAGGCAGTTTTTACAACTAGCTATTATGAAAAAAATAACGGTCTATTGCGGCTCAAAAAAGGGCAATTCCTCTGTCTTCGAATCAGCAGCAAGAGCACTCGCACAAGAGATGATCAATCGAGATTTAACCCTAATCTATGGAGCTGGTCGCGTCGGACTCATGGGGGTGATTGCAGATGAAATGCTGGCAGGAGGCAAAGAAGTGTTGGGCATTATCCCTCAAAAACTGGTAGACCGGGAAGTGGCGCACTCAGGATGTACAGAACTGGTGATTGTAGAAACCATGCGTGACCGAAAATGGCTGATGGCCGAGCGAGGTGATGGTTTTATTGCCATGCCGGGTGGAATCGGGACTTTAGAGGAACTGTTTGAAATTATGACGCTGAATCAATTGCACTATATTCAGAAACCCCTCGCACTTTATAATGTTAACGGCTATTATGACATGCTCATCGAATTTCTAAATCATGCAATGAACGAGGGTTTTTTATACCCTGAGCAGGAAGAACTGCTGATCATTTCTGATGACCCTGTGGAGCTTTTGGATCAAATGGCAGCCTATCAAGCCAGAAGACCGGCTGACTGGTAAAAGGCCATTGTCTTGAAAGAAATGTTTTTTGGATTTGAAATAATATTTGGATAATTCTCGTTCTGTATCAAAAGAATTTTATCCAGAATTGGATTTTTTCTATTTTTGCCAGAGTTCGAACTGAAAATGATTCAAAAACTTTTCCCATTAGACAAAAATTATATCCTTAGACAAGCGCAATTTGCGCTAGAAGAGGAACTTTTGGATCAAATGGTATACGAACTAAAGCGATCCTACACTTACCTCTACAATCCACTCAAACTCATGGACAGCACCTATGCCGTGATTTTAGACGGATTTGAGTTTCCTACCGATCGCATTCGAATGATCTATCGGCAGCTCTGCGGAATCTATCGCTATCAGGAGCAGGACAATCAACTCGAACTGCTTTTTGATGGAAAGTCACACTTTGACAAGTTTAAGGAAGAGTGGGAGGCTGCGTTTATCTCGATGATTCGTAAATTGGGTCAAAATGAGCAATACGTCAAAACCATGCTTCGGATGACGCTATTGTTTGATACAGAATCTCGTGCTGAGTGGGCCGAAAACCACTGCAAAGCTTTTATCAATCAACACTTCGGAATTCGGGTGGTGAAGAGACATGGCGAATTGGTCCTAAAAGTCAGCTAGGCTGTAAGTCCTTTACTTTTTACTGAAAGCAAACTTCACCAGCACATCCAAGGGTACAAAATCCAAGCTTCGCTCATGGGTTGCCTCCAACACCACTTCCGGAGCTACTCCTGATTCATAGGCTTCCTTCCAGCGGAGTACACACAAGCACCAGCGATCTCCAGGTTTTAGACCGGGAAAAAGATATTCAGGCCTTGGTGTAATCAGGTCGTTTCCCTGCTTCCTGGAAAAATCTAAAAATTCCTCCGTTACAATCGCGCAGACTGTATGAGTCCCATGATCAGTCTGTCCCGTACTGCAGCAGCCATCTCTGAAAAATCCCGTCAAAGGGTCCATGCTGCAGGGGATCAATTTTTCCCCAAAGACATTTTTATCCGCTTCTTTCTGAAAGTTTTCCTGCATATTTTCAATTTTGAATAGGACAATATAACAACGAAGGGAACTTTCGGTTTACTCATTTACCGGTAATCAATTGATTTTCTGGAATCATACTTCGGAAAGGCCTGATTTTTATCAGCTAAAACCGAGCTATTCTTTTCTATTTTTAAGTATCAATAACGAGCAAATAGGATGGCAGATTTGATAGTATCATTTCGGAAGATCGGAATGGAAGACGTGGCAAAAGTGGGAGGAAAAAATGCCTCTCTCGGTGAGATGTTTCAAAAGTTAATTCCTCTGAAGATCAATATACCAGATGGTTTTGCTGTGACAGCAGATGCCTACCGCCTCTTTATTCATCACAATCAAATCGGTGAAGCTATCCAAGACCATCTAAAGCAGTTGGATCTGAAGGACTTTTCCAACCTCAATTCAGTTTCTAGCTCTATCAAAAAGCTTTTTCTCAAAGGCACTTTTCCCGATGAATTGACCGAGGAAATCGAAGGAGCCTACCGGAAGCTTTGCAAAGCAAATGGGCGCGAAGTAGACGTCGCAGTGCGAAGTAGTGCCACAGCGGAAGATCTTCCGGGAGCAAGTTTTGCCGGATTACATGACTCCTTTTTGAATATTCAGGGCGAAAAAAAGCTCTTAGAAATCGTCCGATCCTGCTTTGCTTCGCTCTACAATGCCCGTGCGATCAAGTATCGCCATGACAAGGGCTTTGACAAACACGAAATTGCGCTCTCAGTAGGTGTGCAATTGATGGTGAGGGCTGACTTGGCTTGTAGTGGGGTTACTTTTTCCATCGACCCTGAATCGGGATTTTCCAATGCTGTTTTGATTACAGGCTGCTGGGGTTTGGGAGAAAATATCGTGCAGGGAGCGGTGATTCCCGATGAGTATTTGGTGTTCAAACCTTCTTTGGAAAAGGGTAAAAAGTCCATTATTTCCAAGAAAATAGGCTCCAAGACCAAAACCATGATCTATGAAAAAAAGGGAGGAGTACTCAATCTGGACACACCCAAGGAAAAGCAGGAAGCCTTTGTACTTGACGAAAAAGAAATCGAAACACTAGGGATATGGGCGGTGCAGATCGAGAAGCATTACCAAATGCCCATGGATATCGAATGGGCTAAGGATGGAAATTCCGGAGAGCTTTTTATTGTACAAGCCCGACCTGAAACTGTACATGCTGACAAGGACCCATTCGTATTAAAGGAATATTCATTGACGCAAAAAGGAGAACTTCTGAGTTCCGGCTATGCCATCGGTAACGGAATCACAGCTGGAAAAGTCAAAATACTTCATTCTCCCGCTGAGACGGATCTGCTGGAAAAAGGGGATATTCTTCTCACCGAAATTACCAATCCCGATTGGGATCCGGTTATGAAAAAAGCCGGAGCCATTATTACAACCAAAGGCGGCAGAACCAGCCATGCAGCCATTGTGGCGCGGGAAGTTGGGGCGCTGGCAATCGTGGGTGCAGAAGGGGCTCTGGAAAAGCTCAAAAATGGAGACTTGGTTACCGTAGACAATTCCTCCGGAAAAATCGGAAAAGTCTATGCCGGCAAACTGAAGTGGAAAACTCAGGAGCACAATTTCAAAGGCCTTAAGCTTCCCAAAACCCAGCCCATGTTTATCCTTGCCGACCCTGAAAAGGCATTCAACCTCTCCTTTTTCCCAAATCAAGGCGTAGGATTGATGCGAATGGAATTTGTCGTCAACGGAAGCATCAAGGTGCATCCCATGGCTTTGGTACATTTTGATGAGTTGGAGGATCCAGAAGAAAAAGCACAAATCGAAACGCTCTGCAAGGGCTATTCTGATAAGCGAGAATATTTTGTGGACAACCTGGCTCAGGCTGTGGGGACGATTGCCGCCGCCTTCTATCCCAAAGATGTGATTTTGCGCATGAGTGATTTCAAAACCAACGAATACGCTCATCTTCTGGGAGGAAGCCAATTTGAAACAGGGGAAGAAAATCCCATGCTAGGCTTCCGTGGAGCCTCCCGGTATGATCACGAGCGATACAGGGAAGGTTTCGCTTTGGAATGTCAAGCCGTCAAGCGAGTCAGGGAGGACATGGGATTAGAAAATCTCAAAGTGATGATTCCCTTCTGCCGCACACCGGAGGAGGGCAATAAAGTGATTACTCTAATGAAAAAGCTAGGCTTGGAGCAGGGGAAAAATGGACTCGAGATCTACGTGATGGCCGAAATTCCCTCCAATGTGATCCTGGCTGAGGATTTTGCCCAAATCTTCGATGGCTTTTCCATCGGTTCCAATGACCTGACCCAACTCACACTTGGCGTGGATCGGGATTCGGAGGTCTTGAGCGATCTGTTTGATGAAAACAACCCTGCCGTAAAATGGATGATTGCAGAGGTGATTCGAAAAGCCAAAGCTGCTGGCAAGAAAATCGGGCTCTGCGGTCAGGCACCGAGCGACAATCCTGCTTTTGCTCAATTCCTGATCGAAGAAGGAATAGATAGTATTTCTTTCAATGCAGATACACTGCTCAAGGGGATAGAGAATATGGTGGAAGCAGAAAAAAACAAGTAATAAAGGAGAATTTGAATTCTTAAAACTCCTCCGAACCGTTTAATTTTCTACGTATGGCTTTCTCAAAATTGACGATAAGAAACAATCCTAAACCTGCTGTAAGAATCCAAATCCAAGAATCAACATTGATGGGTTCGGATTGAAAGAGGGTATTCATCCAAGGAGAGTGGATAAATACTAATTGTAAGATCAACATCCCTAATGTCCCAATATAAACCCACTTATTAGAGAAGTAGCCTATTTCTTTTAGAGACTTCCTCAGTGAGCGGCAATTAAAAAGATAAGATGCCTCCATGACCACAAACACCGTAGTGGCGACAGTCTGAGCTTGTTTTAAAGAGGCTCCTCTCGAAAGCTCAAATTGAAATAAAATAAAAGCGGCCAACATGATAAGGCTGCCCACCAACAAGGTCCTCATTACCAATGGAAATGAAAGAATTGGTTTTTCAGATGGTATGGGAGGGCGATCCATTATTCCGGGTTCTTTGGGCTCAAAAGTGAGCATCAATCCCAATAAAATTGCAGTAGTCATATTAATCCATAAAATCTGAACAGGTGCTAATGGGAGTTGGGTAGATAATGCGATACTTGCCAGTATCACCAAGGCTTCTCCCAAATTGGTGGGAAGCGTCCAGATGATAAATTTGGTCAGATTATCAAATACACCACGACCTTCTTCAACTGCGGCCTCTATAGAAGCAAAATTATCATCGGTCAAAACCATATCGGAAGCATCTTTGGCTACTTCCGTTCCTGTAATCCCCATGGCAATACCAATATTTGCCTGCTTGAGAGCAGGTCCGTCATTGACACCGTCTCCTGTCATTGCCACCACGTATCCTCTGGACTGCAGAGCTTTGACCAAACGGAGTTTTTGATCCGGACTAACCCTCGCAAAAACAGAAACTTCATTAGCGATTTGCTTCAGTTCATCATCAGAAAAGCCCTGTAGTTCCAGTCCCGTGTAAGCTTTTAATTTTCCTTTATCCTCTTTTCCTTCAATCCCCAATTGCCCCGCAATAGTGGCTGCCGTAAGAGCATGGTCACCCGTGATCATTTTCACCTGAATACCCGCTTGCTGACAAAGTGCCACTGCCTCTATCGCCTCCCCTCTTGGTGGATCGATCATTCCCTGAAGGCCCAAAAAAACCATCCCCTCTGATACGTCTTCGTGATCGATACTCTTTTGAGAAACAGGAACTTTTTTATATGCAAAGGCCAGCACACGCAAGCCATCGGCAGCAAACTCCTCTACATAATTTTCAATCATGGCCTTGTCAATGGTAACTCGCTCCCCATCTTCATTGGTCATCCACTCTGTACACCGAAGTACTGCCTCAACCGAGCCCTTCATAAATAATAAGTTTTCCTCCTCTTCGTGCAGGGTAGCCATATATTGGTATTCTGACTGAAAGGGTATTTCATCCAATCTGGGAAAATACTGATCTATATAATGATCCTTTATCCCTGCCTTTTCGGCAGCACTGATCAATGCCGCTTCTGTAGGATCTCCCTCTGCCAGCCACCGCTCTTCATCTTCAAAAATTCGACTATTATTGCAAAGAACCCCAGCTCTCAACAAATACTTGAGTGACCGTTTTTCTTTTAAGGAAACCTGCTCTCCCCTGTAAAGCACCTTTCCCTGCGGTTTGTATCCGATACCTGTCACTTCAAAGATTTCTTTTCCGGCCAGAATCTTTTGAACGGTCATTTGATTTTCGGTGAGGGTACCAGTCTTGTCAGAACAAATCACATTGGTACTCCCCAAAGTCTCCACAGCGACTAACTTCCTGATGACAGCTCGTTTTTTTGCCATTTTTCCGACTCCGATCGCCAGCATAATGGTCACAGCAGCGGGAAGTCCCTCCGGGATTGCTCCCACCATCAAGGCCACGGCTACCATGAAAGCATCTGCCAAAGCCTCTCCTCTAAAGTATGCCACGGCCATGATCGTAATGGACAAGCTGAGTATAACCCAAAGCAGCATATGGCTAAACCTTTTGATCTTTAGGGTCAGAGGGGTATCAAGTTCCTCTGCGGTTGCAATACTTTGATTGATTTTTCCTACTTCTGTACGGTCTCCTGTATCAATGACTAGGCCCCTGGCAGTACCATAGGTGACTACTGTGCTTGCAAATCCCAAATTATGCCTATCTCCAAGAAGTGCCTCGGCTTCGATGGTCGAAGTACTTTTTTCCGTGGCTACAGACTCCCCAGTAAGTGCAGACTCATCTACCTGAAGACTTTTAACTGCTATGAGTCGCAGATCGGCTGGAATTTTATCTCCTGCTTTTACCTTGACTAAGTCTCCGGGTACCAGCTGTGTGCTATCCAATACCTGCTGTCTTCCGTTCCGTATGACCGTTGCAGTGGTACTCATGCTTTTTGACAAAGCATCTATGGCCTTCAAAGCTCTAGTCTCTTGCACATATCCGATAATGGAATTGAGTAGAACCACCCCGAAAATTACCGCAGAATCGGTGTATTCTTGAAGCAGAAGGGTGATGATCGTCGCTCCTAGGAGGATATAAATCAAAGGCTGATTAAACTGGAGAAGAAACCGCACCAAGCTACTTTGCATCTTCTTGGAAGTGATGCGGTTTTCACCAAATTCATTCAACCTCATTTCAACCTCTTCGGTAGAAAGACCATTTTCAGGATGCGTAAATAGTTTTTCTACTACCTCTTCAAATTCAAGAGTGTGCCACTTATTTTGTGTTGTGTTCATGATTTAGTAATCAAATTTTCAAGATTACACTCAGGTCTCTTAAGTGTCATATTATGCCATTTAATCAGCAAAGTTTTTACCAAAAATATAATGGCAAAAAGTAAGCACTCCGACCTTGAGAAATCCTTAGGAAATATCCTTTGGGGGTTTATCTCTACAGCCTTTCTGAAAATTAAATCAAAAAATAGGAGAGTCCAATGAATAGGAGAAAAGATAAAAGATTGTTAATAAAGTTTACCTATACGCGCAATACATTACTTGCCTATTACAAAAGGCTTTTATTTTATTTTACTCTCCCCATTCCGTGTGAAAAATTCCGTCCCGGTCAATACGCTCGTAAGTATGCGAACCAAAGTGATCGCGCTGAGCCTGAATCAAATTAAGCGGCAGCCTACCCGTAGTCAAGGCGTCAAAATAACTGATGGAAGTCAACAAGCCCGGCATGGCTATTCCCCTTTCCAGGGCTTGACTAGCCAAACTTCTAACTGCAGGAAGTGCTCCATTCACCTTATCCACAAAACTTGGAGAAAGCAAAAGATTTTCAAGCTTTGGATTTTGGCCGAAGGCCTCTGCAATATCAGCAAGCATCCCAGCACGAATGATGCAGCCCGCACGCCAGATTTTGGCAATCTGAGAAAGATCCAACTCGTAGCCATATTCTTTGGATGCCTCAGCAAGCTGATGCAAACCTTGAGCATAGGAAATGACGAAGGAGAAATACAAGGCCTGTTCTGCCTGCTCAATTAACTCTTCTTTTGGCAAGGCAGGAAGCTTAGGGCGATCATAAAGTGAATCGGCATCGACACGCAAGGATTTCAAAGCCGATATCTCTCGCATACTCACAGCCATATCGATCGTGGGAACTGGAATTCCGAGATCCATGGCATTCTGGGAAGTCCATTTGCCTGTACCTTTCTGCTTTGCTTTATCCAAAATCATATCCACCAAGCGACCTGAACCCAAATCATCCTCCTGAAGGAAAATCTCAGCAGTAATTTCTACCAAAAAGGACTGCAATCGACCCTTATTCCAAGTATCAAAGACTTGATGAAGCTCGTCATTGCTCAAACCAGCAGCTCGATGTAGCAGGTCATACACCTCCGAAGTCAATTGCATCATGGCGTATTCGATGCCATTATGAACCATTTTGACATAGTTGCCAGCCGACTTGGGTCCCAAATATGCTACGCAAGGTTCACCCTGATACTTGGCGGCTACCGCTTCAAAGATCGGGCGCACATGTTCGTAGGCTTCTTTATTTCCACCCGGCATGATACTAGGTCCCTTTCTGGCACCCTTGGCACCACCTGAAACTCCCGAACCAAAGAAATGAATGCCCTTTTCGCTCAAATATGCATCCCTCCGATCTGTATCCGAAAAGAATGAATTACCTCCGTCAATGATAATATCACCCTTATCTAGATGCGGAAGTAAGTCTTCAATGACTTGATCCACAATTTTACCTGCCGGTACAAGCAGCATGATTTTGCGAGGACTTTTAAGTGATTGGCAAAAAGTAGGAAGATCTTGAGTTGCATCAACACGAGATCGATCACCTCCTTCTTCCCGGAGAGCCTCCACTTTTTCAGCATCCAGATCATAGCCGAAAGCTGAAAAGCCATTGTCTTTTACATTCAAAATAAAATTCCGCCCCATCACCCCGAGGCCGATCAATCCAAAATCATATTGCGTTTCTTGCATGTTTTGCGCTATTCTAAAATTCAATTAATCCTATCAATCTGCACTCAAGCTCGCTCTTTCTCACCAATTCACTTATTTTTGTGTCAGATTTCAAAATTAACCGATCTGATCAGCTTATTTGGGATTTTGAGAAAAAAACTGAATCAAGACTTCTGATATTTCCCCTTTTGCAACAAAGCTCCCCCCTATGAAAAAAACACCCAACCAGATGCTTATCATTTTTGGTGCTTCTGGGGATCTCACTTCAAGGAAGCTCATTCCAGCCATATACAACCTTTTTAAAGGCGGTCATATATCCAAAAATTTCTGTGTCCTAGGAGTAAGCAGGAGCAATATGACCGACGAGGAATTTCGGACCAAAGCCATTTTGGAAAGCCCTTTTCTTCAAAAAGAAAACAGCAAAGAGGACCCTCAAACCATGCAGGCCTTTGCTGAACAATTCCACTATCAAGACTTGGGCAGTGACTATGACCACAGCTATGACTTACTTGCCAATCGGATCGCGTCGCTGAATGAACAGCACGGCACATCGGGTAATTATATTTTTTACCTCTCCACTCCACCGAGTCTCTATGAGGTAATTGCCAAAAACCTATCCGAGGCAGGACTTAGCAAAGAAAAAGATGGTTTTAGACGCTTGATCGTGGAAAAACCTTTCGGCTATGATCTCGAGTCAGCCAAAACTCTAAACGATGCGCTGCACCACTATTTCGATGAAAAGCAGGTTTATCGAATCGACCACTACTTGGGAAAGGAGACAGTTCAAAACCTCCTCGTGACCCGATTTTCCAATTCCATATTCGAGCCGCTCTGGAATCGACGCTACATTCATCATGTCGAAATCACCAATGCCGAAACCGTCGGAGTAGAAAAAAGAGGAGGCTATTATGATAAATCCGGGGCACTTCGGGATATGTTTCAGAGTCATTTGCTGCAAATTGTCTCTCTCCTAGTGATGGAGCCGCCCATTTCCTCAGATGCGGAAGAGATTAGAGATGAAAAAGTAAAAGCACTCAAATCCCTTCGAATCATGAAGTCGGATGAGGAAATCATCAAAAACACCTTGCGAGGGCAATATGTGAAAACTGAAATTGATGGAAAAACTGTCAAGGGTTACCGGGAAGAGGAAGGGGTAAATCCGGAATCTACCACCGAAACCTATGCCGCCATCAAGTTTTTTGTAGATAACTGGCGATGGAAAGGTGTCCCTTTCTATGTTCGCACAGGCAAGGCCATGCCAACCAAGGTCACTGAAGCCGTCATTCACTTCAAGACTCCTCACCATGAGGTATTTATGAGCCAAGACGCTTACCGCAAGGACAATAAGCTGATCATTCGAATCCAACCCGATGAGGGAATTTTAATCAAATTTGGAGTGAAAGTTCCGGGCCTAGGCTTTCATGTGGAGCAAGCAAATATGGAATTTTATTATTCCGATCTAGAGTCCGCACAGGTCATGGATGCCTATGAGCGTCTGCTGCTCGATGCCATGCAAGGCGATACCACACTCTACGCCCGTGCTGATGAGGTGGAGGCTGCTTGGAGATTTGTAGATCCCATATTGAAATGCTGGGAAAACAATCCCGCTGTCAATACCTACGGCTATTCGGTAGGTACTTGGGGACCTCGCAATTCGGACGAACTGATCGAAGATAGCTTCGGCTGGCGCAATCCCGGAGATTTGCTGACCGATGAAACAGGATTTTGTATTCTTTGCTAAACCCAATACCCATGGAAACACGAATTTTTGAAAATAAGGAAACTGTGGCCAAAAGCTTTTCTGCGTATTTATCTGACCTGATTGATAGCAAGGCGGAGATTCATATTGCACTTTCCGGTGGCAGCACGCCAAAAATCGTTTTTGATGAATTAGCGGCTCAGTATGGGGAAAAAAACGACTGGAAAAAGGTGCATTTCTATTGGGGAGATGAGCGCTGTGTACCGCCGAGTGATTCGGAGAGTAATTTTAAAATGACTCAGGATCATCTCCTGTCCAAAATTCAGATCCCTGCAGAGAATGTGCATCGGATTCAAGGTGAAAATGATCCTGGCCAGGAAGCCAAACGCTATTCCCAAGTATTGGAGAAGCAATTGCCATCCCAAAATGGAATGCCTCGCTTTGACTTGGTGATTTTGGGAATGGGTGACGATGGGCATACGGCATCGATTTTTCCGGATTCCATTGATCAGTGGGAAGCCAAAGATCTCTGTGTGACGGTTGCCCATCCGGTGTCGGGACAGATTCGGGTCTCACTGAGTGGAGGAATCATTAACCATGCCGAGACCGTGGCCTTTTTGGTGACTGGCAAAAGCAAAGCAGAAAAGCTGCGGGAGGTGATCCGAAAAGAAGGGATTTTTGATTCCTACCCGGCCAGTTTGGTAAAGCCTGAAAGCGGAAACCTGATCTGGTTTTTGGACGAGGATGCGGCGAGTTTGCTTTAATCCCCAAAAAGACTTCCCGTCCCGGGATTGGGTTTGATCTATAGATGCTGATAGGCCCATGGCTTCTTTGCCTCCCAGATAAGAGACTTCCATGATTAGCTTTTGGCCTTATTTATCAAAAAAACCTAAATTCTGCATGCACCGCATACTTATTCAGCCAGATGATATCTATTCTTGCACCCTCCGTCCATAGGAAAGTCAGATCTATGGTCTTCACGCTATCTAGATTATGATAGTCTTGAAGCAGATAGGAAGGGAATAAGTTTCGTAAGCTGTAAGATCCAGGATATCGCTCCTTATAGTCATCCAAAGTGGCCTGGAAAACAGGCAAATCCTCCAGCCTAAAATCTGTATTGCTGTAATTATTAAACTCTAAAGATGTTAGTTTACCCTGACTGTATTGCACCCATACAGAATCCTCCAAGTTTCGATAATTGAGAATATCGATTTGATCATCTCGCCTCTTAAGGATAAAACTTGAAGGTAGCTTTTCAGGCGTTTTGGGATAGTTTGCTATCGATACTTCGTTGAGAAAAATCTGATCCTGCGGCAAAGTTTCGGCGATTTCTTCAATGATTAAATTTTCCGACTCATTGTAGTACCAGATGGGCGTGTCCCCATGGGTAATGGGAGATCGAAGGATGTTTTCTGCCTTCGGAATGCTGCTTGATGCATCTTCAATAGCTGGCACCTTTGGAACCTTGGTGCCACAAGCCACTAGGAATAATGCTAAGACACAATGGGTGCTTTTCATTGATGAGTTGGTTTTTTTACTTCGTCTTTTGCAAGAAAAATACAAAAAAGGCCAAAATAAGATTATTACCAAGTCATCAGAACAACAAGACCTCGTAAGAGTCAAAGAAAAAGGCCTCCCTGACTGTTAATGCCTCTAAGTTTTCTTCGTAATTGAAATAGCCCAAATATTCCACCTCCATTTCATCCAGAGATAATAATTCAAATGGCTGGTTTGAAAAAGCTTTTCTTGCCTCTTCCAAATAGATCGATTGATTTAAAGGATATACTTTAGAGGTTTTTTCAGGACCGAACTCTTTAAATCCTGTCCAAAGACACATAAACGGTGTTCCAATATTGAAACACTTACTGTTAGGTACTCCACCCTTCGGAAGCACTCTTTATTTTCGGTTTCACCTATGACATACACCAGTGAGATTGACTTTTTATATCCCAAATTCAGTCTATCGTCTATCTTTTTTGATAGGAAGGGAATTGCAAAGGAGCGACTTCTTTTTTCTAAAAATTCAATCAGTTGTTGTCGCTGAGAATCATTGTGTAAAACCTGGTTAATCCGTTTTAATTGTTCAGAACTTTGATAATTCAAGGACCAAGAATCCCACTCAGGATTTATTTTGGGATAATACTGTGAAAAGAACTTTTCGAATCTCCCCATTACCTTAAAAGGTTTAGTCGTAATTTCTATTCTATGTAATATTCCCAAGCAACTTCGTATTTGATGAAGCTTCCATCACGCTGCTTTTCATAGATATAAATTTTATCAAATAGTGAGTTTGGGTATAAGGGGTTATTTTTCTGAACCTCTTCCAATAGATCATTAATATCCGAGAATTTTATACTTCTAATATCTGAACTGGAAATCCCTCTGTCTAAAGTATGCTTTAATACTTTAAATTGAAACTTTTCATTACAAATATAAAAATCAATTTCGTCATTCACTTGCTGGATTTTCACGTAACGCTTGACTTGAGTCTCAGAATGAAATCTTCCAATTTGCGATTCATGTAAAGTACAGGTTTCAGTACTGCTAGGTTCAAAATATAAATGTACTTCCTGTTTCGAATGAAAAATGAAAAAAATCAAGGAAATGTAAAGTGGAAAATGAATCATTCTACTGACAATTTTGATTCTTGTGTAAATCAATATAATCTTTAATCACATTATCTATTCTGGTTCTTTCTTCTTCTGAGATCGAGTTTTTCCATGCCGTGATATTACTGTGATTTAATCCTTCCCAAGCCAGATCCATATATTTTTGTTGCGGCATTTGATGATCTCTAAGTGAAATTCCGGTATCATATTCTTGAAGTACTCCGCCAATGGTCATTCTATAGTGTTGTGCCATTTGTTGATGCTGAAAATCCGTTTACGCCAAATCTAACGTAATAGTCCAACATTCCTGGATAATCTCCTTTTAATAGCATATCATTCAATTTTGACACATCTATATTACCATTACTGTTTGAAAGGGATAACATTTTTCTGAATATTTCAGCATGAATCACCTCGTGAATAAGTGTTTTTGCGGTCATCAAATGTGGGCGAAAGTTAACACCACTTGTACTAGTATTATTATTCAACGTAATATCAATAATATAATTTTGAGGGGGAGATGTTTGACCTCTCCTATTAGGGCCTAAAACTGCCATTTTGAACCGTAAATGTGCCACGGGAAATTCGCCATCAAATTTTTGAATAGCCTTCCTAAATCCTCCACTCAAATCCAGTAATCTTTCATATACACAGTCTGCCTTCGTTCCTATGAAAGATTGTGTTTTAATAATTTCCTCCTCCGGAAAAGGAATGCAATGATTATCCCTACAGAAATT
>LJXT01000113.1 GCA_001314815.1 Algoriphagus marincola HL-49 | reverse complement strand
AGGGAGTTTTGCCCAATTTTGTGATAAGTCCAACCGATCAAAAAACCACCCATTGGAAGGAGCGCAATAATCCATCGGTGAGACTCTCTGTAATCGGTAGCCCATTCCAAGGATACGAGGAAAAAGGCGGAAGCAGACCCTGTCATAAGTCCTATCAGAAGCCCTCCTAGGAGCCATTGAAAAAAGTAAATGCCAAATGATTTGAAAGTCAATTTAGATTTTTGTTCTTGGGATGGGCAAATTAGGAATAGAAATTGAATTTTGAAGAACTGTCCGGCCGCTTACAACTATTCATGGCAGGGAGTGGTTATTTACAAAATCCATTGAAATGAAAAATATACTTATCACCGGTGGCTCAGGCCTGATAGGGCAGCGCATCACTCAATTGCTGGAGCAAAAGGGGATGGAAGTCGCTTGGTTGAGTCGATCTGCAAAATCACGAAAATCGTTTACCTGGGATATTCCCAGTCAACAAATCGATGCTGAGGCGATGGAATGGGCTGATGCAGTGATCCACCTGGCTGGTGCTGGAGTGGCAGACAAAAAATGGACTCCTCAGCGGAAAAAAGAGATTCTGGAATCCAGGACCCAAAGTACTCAATTGCTCTACCAAGCAATTGAATCGGCGAAAGAAAAACCGACGACTTTTATCTCTGCTTCTGCGATTGGATATTATGGATTTGATACTGGTTCACAATTACTCGATGAAAACAGTCAAGCCGGGAGTGATTTCTTGGCTGATGTAGTGATCGCTTGGGAAAAGGAAGTCAAGAAGATAGAGTCATTGAATTTGCGGACGGTCTTACTTCGGATCGGTATCGTCCTAGATGCCGAAGGTGGAGCTTTAGGAGAAATGCTCAAGCCGCCTGTTGCTGCTCCGCTTGGAAATGGAGACCAATGGATGAGTTGGATTCATATCGAAGACTTGGCGAGAATGTTTGTATTTGCCCTTGAGAAAACAACCTTGCAGGGGATTTATAATGCAGTCGGACCCAATCCTGCCACCAATCAACACCTAACCCAAGAAGCGGCAAGAGCAAAGGGTAAGCCGTATTTGGGTATCGGGGTTCCGGGTTTTGTGCTTCGATTGATGTTGGGTGAAATGGCCAGTATGGTGCTAGGAGGAAACCGTGTCGCTAGTCAAAAAATCCAGAAAGCCGGGTTTGAGTTTGAGCATGAAAATTTAAAAAGTGCACTTCTTGACTTATTTAAGAAGTAATCTCAGAGGCGTTTTGTCCTTCCAACCAAAAACCAAAGGATTGTGCCCAAGAAAGGGACAAGTACAACAATCAAGAGCCAAATCAATTTGTCCGTTTCGTTGGCAAAATTGCTGATGACCACATCGTAGATCGTAAACGCGTAGATTGCCAAGCCAATTATTCCCAATCCAAACATCAGTAGGAGAATTTTTTACCGCTATTGCCGATAATAATGTAAATGATGGGCCCAATACCTTGGGCAAAGACTAAAATCAGCACCCAAATTAATTTCATATTGGGGTCTTTGAATTCGGAGCGAATGACGTCTACAAGACAATACACCCAGAAAATGAAATAAAGAATACTAAATAAAAAGAGGATGATAAATCCACCGCCCATATTTTGAATGAACATCATATGCAAAGTTTTTATCGTTGAAGTCTACTTGAAAAATTTGGATTAAATTTCCGCTTTTCTTTGTGTCTTCTACTTAAAGCCAAATAAAGAAAAACTCCAAATGGGGTAGTAAAGAGCAAGATCAGCAGCCACATCATTTTTTCATGCGGAGCGCGAAAATCACTTTTGATCAAGTCTACCATGGCATAAAGCCAAAAAGCAGCATAACCAAATAAAAGAAGAGCCCCTCCAGCTTGCCAAATCCATAGTCCTTGTCCGGGAGTAATTAATTCCATAGCTTTTCTTCAATTATTTTTACCACTGCTCTAAAATAGCTTTTTTTGAGAAAAATTAGTAAGAATTTAGTCGAAAGTTTTAATCATACCTATATGCAACGAGTTCTAATTCTCCTGATTTTCACGTTCATGTCATCTTGGGCCACTGCTCAAGTTGATCTAAGTTATTATCTGCCGGAAGGCTACACCTATGATCCCTCCATTCCTACTCCCAAGCAGGTTCTTGGCTATGAGGTAGGCGAGTGGCATGTCACGCATGACCAGCTGGTCATGTATATGAAAGCCATAGCCGAGGCTTCGGATCGAGTGACTTTTGAAGAGACGGGGAGAAGCTATGAAAAGCGCCCTCAGACACTCCTGACGATCTCTTCTCCTGCCAACCTCGCTAGGCTAGATCAAATCAAAGCAGATCGTAAAAAGCTACGGGATCCTAATACGAGCGTTTCTATTGAGGCCATGCCGGTGGTGATGTTTATGGGCTACTCCGTCCATGGCAACGAGGCCAGTGGGGCAAATGCTTCGCTTTTGGCCGCATACCATTTTGCTGCGGCAAATGAAATTGAAGCTGAATTGGAAAATGTGGTTTTGCTTCTCGATCCAGCGATCAATCCTGACGGTCTCAATCGATTTGCTTCTTGGGTCAACTCCCATAAATCTTATAACCTGAACGGCGATCCAAATGGTAGGGAGTATAACGAAGCTTGGCCTCGTGGACGTACCAACCATTATTGGTTTGACTTGAACCGGGATTGGTTGCCAGTACAGCATCCTGAGTCTAGAAATCGCGTGAAAGTATTCCAAAGCTGGTTGCCTAATATTCACCTCGACTTTCATGAAATGGGAACAAATAGTACCTTTTTCTTCCAACCTGGTGTTCCTTCACGTACCCATCCGCTTACCCCAGATAAAAACTTTGAGCTAACCGAAAAAATAGGGACCTATCACGCCAAGGCTCTCGACAAGATTGGTTCGCTTTATTACAATCAAGAAAACTACGATGATTTCTACTACGGAAAAGGCTCTACCTATCCGGATGTGCAGGGATCAATAGGTATTCTCTTTGAGCAGGCAAGTTCTAGAGGACACCTTCAAGAATCAGCCAATGGGATGTTGAGTTTCCCTTTTACGATTCGAAATCAATTCACCGCAAACCTTTCTTCTTATGAAGCTGCAAAAGAGATGCGTGAAGAACTCAATCAATGGATGCGTGATTTTTATGTGGGAATAGCAGAGGAAACTGCAGCGGATGTCAACAAAGCCTACATTTTTGGTTCGGAGAAGGATGATGCCCGAAGCTTTCACCTAGCTGATTTGATCCTTCAGCATGATATCAAAGTCTTTAGCCTGGAAGAGAATATTACTGTCAATGGTAGAGATTTCAAAAAGGAAAATGCCTACATCGTGCCGGCGGATCAGCCCCAATACCGCTTGATCAAAGCCATGTTTGAAACTAGAACGGAGTTTCAGGATTCGCTTTTCTACGATATATCAGCTTGGACCTATCCGATGGCTTTCAATTTGGATTACATGGCTTTGAATAGCCGTATTTTGAACTTGGCAAATGTACGTGAGATCAACAAGGATGAGTTTCAGCTCAAGCCTGGTCAAGTCATCGGCGGAGAAGGTGCCTATCAATATGCCATGGAATGGACAGACTATTATGCTCCGAAAGCCGCCTACAAGTTGATGAAGGAAGGCTTCCGGGTACGCGTAGCAAATGCCGAATTTTCCACACCTGAAGGTAAAAGCTTTGGGAGAGGCACTATTTTAATTGATAAGGGAGAGTCCGGTATGTCTGAGACAGCTTTTTTCCAAAAGCTACAAGAAATTGCTTTGGCTTCTACTGTAGATATCCATGCTATCAGTACTGGATATACAGGAGGTATCAATATGGGCTCCACCTTTATCACACCACTGGAAATTCCGAGAGTTGCTTTGTTGGTAGAAAATGGTGTAGATGGCTACGAAGCCGGGGAAATTTGGCATTTGCTCGATCAGCGAATCGAAATGCCTATCACACTTTTGCCAGTAGATCGAGTCAGCTCCAGTGTCATGGATCGCTACAATGTCATATTAATGCCTGATGGCTATTACGGAAGTTTAGGCAAATCCGGTGCAAGCACTTTGAGATCTTGGACTGCTCGAGGAAATACCTTGATAGCCAAAGGTGGAGCGCTTCGTTGGCTAGCCCAAAATGAGGTAATTGACCTCAAATTCCGTTCGGTGGATAATGATGAAAAAGGACTTCAAAAGCCTTATGAAAGCTATCGAAATGCAACTGGAGCCAAGGTGACTGGAGGGGCAATTTTTAATGCTAATCTGGATCTGACACACCCAATAGGATATGGCTATACCGACTCGGCTATTCATACCTTCAGAAATGACAATATCTTCTTGGAGCCAGCCGAAAACCCCTATGCAAATCCATTGGTCTACACCGAAAACCCGCTCGCTTCAGGGTATTTGCACCCGAGCAATGTGGCAGGACTACAGAATGGTTCGGTCATCCAAGTGCGGGGCGTAGGACGAGGCAGAGTCGTGGCCTTTTCTGATAATATGAATTTCCGAGCTTTCTGGTTTGGCACGAATAAGCTCTATCTGAACGCAATCTTCTTTGGTCAGGCGATCAACGGAGGTACCGCCCGCTAATTCTTTTCAAATCCCGATTTCAATTTGAGATCGGGATTTTTTTATTCCATTTGCTATGAACAGACTTCGATCTTCCTTTTTTCTTTCCATCTTTTCTTTGACTGGTTTCTTTGCGTTAAATGCTCAAGAGATGGGTTTCGAAGAGTACAATCCACCATCTACTCTTAAAGTACCTGAGACCATCGTCACCCGGGCCAAGTTTCCATTCGTGGATATCCACAGTCATCAGGGTGGCGTCAACAAGGAAAAAATTGATCGGCTTCTTTCAGACATGAAGGAATTGAATATGGGCGTGCTGGTCAATTTGAGTGGTAGAGGATTTGGCAGGGGTGATTCCAATAGCCAGCAAGAATATATTCGTGGGATGCTCCGGGAGTTCGAAACTCACGCACCCGGAAGATTTATGGTCTTTACCAACTTGAATTTTGCCGGGTTTGGAGATGAGAATTGGAGCCGAATCGCCGTCAAAGAGCTGGAAGAAGATGTAGCGGCTGGAGCAGTAGGATTAAAGATATACAAGAGTCTGGGGCTTTCTGTAGCTGATATTGATGGAAACCGGGTACCGGTGGATCATCCGGATTTGGATCCTGTTTGGGCCAAAGCAGGTGAGCTGGGAATTCCCGTTTTGATTCACTCCGCGGATCCTGCGCAGTTTTGGCAGCCAATGGATGCGAATAATGAGCGCTGGCTGGAGCTCAAGACACATCCCGGCAGGATGCGGTCGGCGACCAATCCGGCTCCTTTTGAGCAGATTATCGCAGAGCAGCACCATGTCTTCGAAAAGCACCCAAAAACCACTTTTATCAATGCCCATATGGGTTGGATGGCCAATGACCTCGACAAAGCTGAAGCCCATCTGGCAAAATATCCCAACGTCAATTTTGGTATTGGAGCTGTCATCGCCGAATTCGGAAGACAGCCGAGAAGGGCGCGGGAGTTTTTTATTAAAAATCAGGACCGTTTGTTATTTGGAAAAGATGCTTACAATCCAGAGGAATTTCATACCTACTTCCGAGTTTTGGAGACAGCTGACGAATATTTTCCCTATTACAAAAAGTATCATGCCTTCTGGCGCATGTATGGTCTAAATCTTCCTGACGAGGTACTCAAAAAGGTCTATTATAAAAATGCACTGAGGATAGTTCCTGGGATGGATGCATCACTTTTTCCGGAGTAATTGGATTTGGAAAATAAATTCACTCTCATTTTTTGAAAGTTCAGTCTCAGATTTCTACACTTCAGTCAGGTTGATTTCCTGAACCCCGTCTCGGAGTTCATTTTTGGATCAAATACGATTCGCTATGAACCTTCGACTGATACTTTTCTGCTACCTGTTTCTACTTCAAAGTCTGGCCTTTGGACAGACAGTTCTTTCAGGAAGAATCTTGGATGAAAAAGGTCTTCCGCTCCCCGGAGTCAATATCTTGCTCAAAGGCAGCTTTGACGGGACCACTTCTGACCTGGAGGGGGAGTTTGAATTCAGTACCGAAAAGGGCGGTATGCAGGTTTTGGTTTTTCGATTGATGGGCTATAAAACCCTAGAAATCCCGGTAGCGGTCGAGGAGGAATCCGTGCAAATAGGTGATCAGGAATTAATAGAGTCTATCACCGACATGAGTGGGGTGACCATTTCTGCAGGAGCTATGGAAGCTTCCGATGAGAAAAAGTCGGTCGTCCTTCGTCCCTTGGATATCGTCACCACACCCAGTGCAGTCGGAGACATTGTCGGGGCCCTACAGACCTTGCCTGGTACTAGCGCCGTAGGAAATGACGGACGACTTTTTGTAAGAGGAGGAGATGCCAGCGAGGTGGGAATCTATATCGATGGTCTGCGGGTGGCCAATGCCTATGGCACAACCGCTGGAAATGTTCCGACTCGTACCCGTTTCAATCCCAATCTTTTCAAAGGAACATTTTTCTCCACAGGAGGCTATTCTGCGGAATATGGACAAGCGCTTTCTTCGGCTTTAGCTTTGAATACTAAAGACCTTTTTATCCGAGATCAAGGTGATTTAAGCCTGATGTCTGTTGGAGGAGGTTATTCCCACACATTAGCAAATGAGGAGCAGAGTATTACCCTCACGGGAAATTATTTTGATCTGTCACCTTATCAAGGCTTGGTTAAGCAGGATTTCGACTTCGAAAGAGCTCCTTTCGGGTGGGATTTAGAAGTTGCGGCTCAAAAGAAGCTCGGCAAGGATGGGCTTTTGAAAGTTTTGGGTCGGACAGAATCAGGAGGTATGAAAATCCGACAGCCTGAGCCAGTTCAGGAAGCTGCGGCTCCACTGATAGATCTTAGAAATCAGTATAGTTATGCTCAGAGTAATTGGTCTAAAATTAGCCCAAAGGGTTGGACTTGGTTTTTGGGAGCTTCCATCTCTGCCAATTCAGATGAGATTGGTTTTGATAGTATTCAGACCACTCGTGACAATAAACTGGCTCATTTGAAAGCATCTACCATCCGTGATTTTTCTGATCGGGTTTCTATGAAACTGGGAGTCGAGCACTTTATCAACAATTACGCTGAAGGGCTTCCTTTGCAAGGTCTGGAGCGGAACTTTCAAGATGGTCAGACCTTCTTGTACACCGAGTGGGATTGGTATCTCAGCAAAAAAATAGTAGTACGTGGAGGACTTCGAGGGGGCTTAAGTACGCTTTCTAAAGAAAAGTGGCTAGATCCGCGAGTCTCTTTTGCCTACCAGGTCTCAAAACATGGGCAGGTGTCCTTGGCAGCAGGTAAATTTTCACAAGCTCCGCTTGAGAATTATCGGGTCCTGTACAATGACTTGAGAAACACGCAGGCCGATCATTTGATTTTGAATTATTTCTGGACTAAGGATGGGATTACTTTCCGCGCAGAAGCTTTTCACAAGGAATACGCTGAATTGGTTCGCTTTGAAGGCGTGCCTATGGCTCCTGTGAATCTTCGAAATGAAGGAAACGGTTTTGCCCGAGGTTTCGATTTATTCTTCCGGGATCGTCAAACCTTGAAAAACACAGACTATTGGGTCACTTATAGCTTTGTGGACAGCAAGCGAAGCTTTGAACAATTTGGCACACAGGTTCAGCCTGGCTTTGCTCCCAAGCATAATCTTTCGGTGGTAGTAAAGCACTTTGTCACCAGTCTTAAGTCTCAATTGGGAGCCAGTCTCGCAGTGAATGACGGCTATGCTTATACAAATCCTAATCTACCCGGTGAGATGAATAGTAAAACCCCGGGATTTCAAAATCTAAGCCTTAGCTGGAGCTACCTGCCCCGTCCTAATCTGATTATCCACGGTGCGATCACCAATGTGCTGGGTCGGGAAAATATTTTCGGATATGATTTCTCCTCTACCCCCAATGCTCAAGGAATCTACGAATCCCGGGCTATTGGTCAACCGGCCCCAAGATTTCTCTTCCTAGGAATATTTCTGACTCTTTCCAAAGACAAAGACGCTAATCAATTAAACAACCTCTAAATCTTATACTTATGAAAATCTTGAATCTAATCTTCGTCTTCTTTATTTCACTATCAGCATTTTCTCAATCCAATGGAGCCTTTGAGACCGCTGTTAAGTCACAAATCCAAGCGATGGGGCAAATCGACAATCCCGAATCGGCCCAGGAAGTGAGCAATTCCTTTCTGAGAATTTCAGAGGTAGAATCCGGAGAATGGCTGCCACTTTATTACGCTGCACTTACCAAAATAGAGACCGCTTTTCGATTTGATGTGGATAAAGACGCATACTTTGACGAGGCCATAGAATTGGTTCAAAAAGCCAGGGAAATCTCCCCAAATAATTCTGAGTTGACTGCACTGCACGGATATGCCTTGATGGGAAAAGTATCCGTCGATCCTGTCTCCAGAGGGCAAAATCTCAGCCCACAAGTGATGCAACTCTACGGTACAGCAATCAACCAAGATCGGGCAAACCCACGTGCTGTAGTTTTGATGGCACAGATGGAATTGGGAATGGCTGAGTTTTTCGGCCAAGGTCCTGAAAAAGCCTGTGGAATGGCTCGAATGGCAGACGAGCTTTTCAGAAAAGAATCTCAGAAAGTGGATGAAAACTACTTGCTGCCAACCTGGGGAGCAAATACTGCGAAAGCATTGATTGAAAACTGCCAACAATAACCAAGCACCCAGCCCAAATCGATGAATATGCTACGGCAGTTCATTGGTTTGGGTTTTATTCTTAATTTCCACCAATGCAAATCGAGCTCAACAGACCAGAATCACACAAAGACCTCTTCACCCGACTTGGTCCTTTTATTTGGATCAACTTGCTCATTGCATTCGTACTGATGGCGAGCACCTGCCCCAGTTGCTTTTTATCTCTGGAGGGACTAAAGCAACTATTTCCTGATTTTGCTTTTTCCTTTTGTATTTCATCTGCCTTGAGCTATGGAGGCTCGGTGATTACTCGATGGCTCGATCGAAAGATCCCTTGGGTGCTTTATCCATTTGGAAGATTATTCGCCACGGTTGGGATTTATATGGCCTATTCCTTCATGGTCTCTTTCTTATTTGTTTTTGTCTTTGCGTGGCTGACTGGCCAGTTAGCGATACAAAATATCCCTTGGGTGGAGATTTTTCGCTTGACTGCTTTCCCTATGCAAGTAGCGCTGATCATCATGGCAATATTTACCACTTGGTCTTGGCTGGGTGAGTGGCGCAAATCAGCCGTGGAAGCTGAGAGATTGAAAGCGGAGCGTTTTGCCAGTCAATATCAAAGCCTTAAGGATCAGCTTAATCCTCATTTTCTTTTCAATTCCTTGAATGTTCTCACGAATTTGGTCTATGAAGATGCCGATCGATCAGCTGCTTTTATCCAAAAACTCTCCAAGATCTACCGCTATGTTCTAGAGGTACAGCAAGAGGAGCTAGTCTCCTTGGAAAAGGAGTTGGACTTTGCTAAAAACTTTCTGGATTTACAGAAAATACGCTTCGAAGAAAACCTCCAGTTTAGAATGGAAGAAGAAAAGGGTCAGCAGTTTTATTTACCGCCTTTATCTCTTCAGTTGCTTCTCGAAAACGCCATCAAGCACAACGTGGCGTCCAAGGAAAACCCCTTATTTATTGATATTCGCCAAAAGGGGAGTGAACTATGGGTAAGTAATACGCTACAACTCAAAAATCAAGTTGAGGAAAGCTCCACAGGAATAGGTTTAGAAAACATTTTGAAGCGCTACCAGCTTCTCAATGCTAAGGCTCCTATCATCAAAAAAGGGGAAAGTGAGTTTCTGGTAATCCTACCCTTGATAAATATCGAGCAATGAGAATACTGATCATTGAAGATGAAAATCCAGCGGCGAAAAGACTTCTTTCTTTGCTGAAAATCCATTTTCCTTCCGCAGGATTTGAAGGCAATTTGGATAGTGTAAGATCAGCGCTGAGCTGGCTTTCTGAAAATCCTGAGCCGGATTTAATCTTTTGTGACATTCAACTTGCAGACGGATTGAGTTTTGAAATTTTTCAAAAAAAGCCGGTCTCTTCACCCGTAATATTCACCACGGCCTTTGACCAATATGCGATTAAAGCATTTCAAGTAAATGCCGTAGACTACCTGCTCAAGCCTATCGATCCGGAAGAATTGGCTCGGGCGGTCGATAAGTATCGGAAAAACCAGCTTCCTAGTCAGCTAGACGGACGACTTCTCGAGCAATTACTCAAACCCCAATCAATACGCTTCAAATCCCGATTTTTGGTGAGTTTTGGGGACAAAATACAAAGTGTGCCTGTAGATGAAGTGGCATTTTTCTTCAGTGAAGAGCGAGTGACTTTTTTGCAAACCTGGGCCAGTAAAAAGTATGTCATTGATCAGACTTTGGAGCAAACGGAGGGTCAACTCGATCCAACTCGCTTTTTCAGGCTGAATCGCAAATACCTGGCTTCTTTGGAAGCGATCGAAGCGGTTTTCACCTACTCCAACAGTCGCCTTAAGATTAAATTACAGGGTTGTGAAGATCCTGATATTCTTGTCAGTAGGGAAAAAGTGAGTGAATTTAAGGCTTGGCTTGATCAATGATTGGGATATAAAGTGTCTAGGACTTAACTTTTAGAAATGAATTCCAATTCGGATAGTAGCAGAAAAAATGAAGAGCTAAGCTGGCTCGAACAATTGCAGCGCAATAGCTGGGAGCCTGAAGTACTTATTTCAGGTATCATCCTTGCCTTTTTATTTGCATTTCCTTCTAGGGTCTATGAATTCGCTGCATTTCTGATTCAGGAAGTAGGAGTAGGTAGTATGCTTAGCTGGTTGGTTTTAATCTACCTGACTGCCATTATCAGTGTGTTCAAAATTTTTTTTGTAGTCCATCTTGGTTTGCGTTTTATGTGGGCTGGACTTTTAGGCTTGAGCTATGCATTTCCAAAAGGGGTCATTCAAGAAAAGCTATTTAAGTCCGGCCAGGGCTATGATTATCAGTCCCCCGATGCGATGGTTCTTCGATTAGAACGAATTTGTAGTTCTACCTTTGCCTTTCCAGTTTCACTATCCATCATATTTTTGGTCATCACTTTTTATCTAGGCTTGTTGGTCGCTATTTACCTTTGGTTGAGCCTTACATTTTTACAGGTTTATCTCTTTTTTATGATCACATTGATTCTTTTTGCACTACTGATGCTTAGCAAAAAGAAGACGAAGTTTAAATCTTGGTATGCCACTTCCATCGTTTCTTCTATTTCTGCGATTTATCAAAGTAATCTGGGCAAATGGTATTCCATAGGGTATATAGTATTGATTTTTATGCTTGCAGCTCCCATCATCGTGACTGATGTAAGAGATTTCACTTTGTTTTTTAATGAGCGAAATATGCTCAATCATGAAGTAGAATGGCCGGCAAAAAACCTCTATTTTTAGTCTCAGCATGAATCTGATAAACGTTTTCCTCGGGCTTTTTTATCTAGTGAAGAGGTGTCGGATAATTATTTGAAGGTGGGAGTTGCCAGGTACGAAGTAGATCAAAAAATGATGGAAATGATCAAGAGAGACTTTTCTTCAATAGTTGATACCTTACAATGGCATGCGTTAAATCAAACAGCGGATCTGCATCGGATTTATGTGAATGATTCGCTTATTTCTGTGAATGGCTGGGCAAAGTATCGGCTGGCTGGATCGGGACAGCGGGTTTATCAATCGCTTATTGATGTAAGTTTTTTGAGCCCCGGTCGATATCAGATTCGAGTAGAAAAGTTGATGCTAAGAGATCCATTATTTGGAAGTGATACAGACCTGAGGGTATTGAAAAATTGGTCAGTTTTTGAGTTTATCAAACTTTAGGATGAAAGAAAAAATATTAGTGCTGCTAGTTGTGGTGATGGCTTTTTCATGCTCGGCGCCAGAAAAGAAAAGTCCGGTTTTCAGTTTTGAGGACCTGATTGTCGATACTTTGGTTTTGGAAAAGGATCCTATGACCAAAAGTCTTGGAAGTGATTTTACTTTTATTCAGACGGATTCAGGAAGTATTCTTCAGACTTTTTCCGATCATACCCTTTTTTCCTATTCCTATCCTGAAGGGAAGATTCTCAAAAAGGTGGAATTTGAAAAAGAGGGTCCTGACGGAATCGGTGATTTTATTTCAGGAAGTTTGATTGATTCCCAATCCATTTGGTTTCTGTCAAATAACCGCTTGCTGGAAGCTACCCAGAATGGTCGTGTAAAAAGAACGATAGCACTTCCAGAAGCTCCTATGGAAAGATTAGCTGCAAATTATGCCACTTTTCCTCACAATGAAATGAAGAGATTTGGCTCCAAGCTCCTTATCCCAGACGTTCCGTTTGTTTTTAAAGAGGAATTTAAAGATTACAAAAAATGGCTTTTGGTAATAGATTTAGAAAGTGGGAAGCAGGAATATTGGGAGTTTCCTTATCCTGATGGATATGAATACTATGCAGAGGATCATATGCTGGGTCCTTACAATCATCATTACCATCCGGAAACCGAAAAATTACTTGTTTCTTTTCCAGCATCTGACTCAATTTACATTGCAAGTGAAGGACAGGAAAAATGGTTTTTGGCGGATGCAGGTGAGAGTTTCCAAATACTTCCCGGCTCTACTTCTACTCAGGGAGAATGGACCGTATTCCAGCCCAATCCAAATTCGGGGAGATATACTTGGATAGATTTTGATCCGTTAGCCGAAGTTTACCTTCGTCAAGTGACACTGTCCCCAGGCAATTCTGAAGAAGGAAGAAAATCAAAAAATAAGCTTTTGATCTATAATTCCGAATTCGAGCAAATCGGAGAAATTAAGCTCCGCTTCGAGATTTCAGGTTTTTCTGGTGATTCAGGATATTTTTTTCGGCTAGGTTCCATCCATAGTGAAGACGAGGTATCCTACGTAAGAGTGGATTTTTCAAAAATGAAGTGATAAAAAAAAGCGAGACTTATTCAGTCTCGCTTTTTACTTTAAGTTCTATTTCCTCTCCAGATTCATCTTCAAATCTGTATTCCGTCACCGGTAGGGAAGAGTCTTTGATCAGTTTAATCCATTTGTAATATTTGAAAAACCACTTGACCCTTCGGCTCATGATGCCTTGGGTAAAGTAGGCATGCAGGTATGGATGCAGTCCGATTTGGACTTTGGCTATATTCTGCATGGTCAGCAGGTGCTCCAGGTCTTTTTCCAGTTTGTCTGCCACCAAAATAGAAGCTTGAATTTTGCCGGTACCATTACAGGCAGGACAGACTTCTTTGGTGACGATATTGACTTCTGGACGAACACGCTGACGGGTGATTTGCATCAATCCGAATTTTGTCAGCGGTAGAACCGTGTGTTTGGACCGGTCCGCCTTCAGCTCATCTTTCATCGCATCGTAGATAGCCTTTTTGTTTTCGGCCCGTTTCATGTCGATAAAATCGACTACGATGATGCCTCCCATATCCCGGAGGCGGAGCTGTCTGGCGATCTCTTTGGCTGCGACCAAATTGGTCTTCAATGCGGTAGATTCTTGGTCGCTTTCCTGATTGGATTTATTGCCACTATTGACATCAATGACATGGAGCGCTTCTGTGTGCTCGATGATCACATAGCCACCTTGTGGTAAGCTGACCGTCTGTCCAAACAGACTTTTGATCTGTTTTTCGATCCCAAAACTTTCAAATAATTTAGCCTTACCGTTGTAAAGCTTGACAATTTTTTCTTTTTCAGGAGCTATTGTCCTGATGTAGGATTTAATCTGATCGTAGGTAGATTCTTCTTCTACGGTGATTGCATCGAAGGATTCATTGAGCAGGTCTCTCACTAGTGAGGAAGCCATACTCATCTCTCCAATAATTTTGTCGCGACTCTTGGCTTTTAGCAGTTTTTTCATCCCTTCTTCCCAATTGTTGAGAAGGTTTCGAAGGTCTTTGTCCAGTTCGGTGACTGACTGACCTTCGGCCACTGTCCGGATGATTACTCCGAAGTTGGCAGGTTTGATAGAAGTGATAAGCCTCAAAAGTCTTTTTCGCTCGTCACTGCTCCGGATCTTTTTGGATACATTGACTGTGTCTGAGAAGGGAACTAGGACGAGGTAGCGACCAGGAAGAGAGAGCTCACAAGATAGTCGGGGGCCTTTCGTTGAAATAGGTTCTTTGACAACCTGTACGAGCACTTGGTTATTTTTAGAC
>LJXT01000112.1 GCA_001314815.1 Algoriphagus marincola HL-49 | reverse complement strand
GCAGTCATCATCGCAGCTGCTGAGAGCAAAGCTAAAGAAACGATCGTGGAACTCAGAGAAAGTATGCAAGGCTTGGTTAGAAGCTACGAAAGCTTGGTCGAGCAGCGGGAGCTTTTGGTCAAAAGTCTTCGCAGGATATCGCAGGATATGCTGAATCAGATTGATCTTTCTGACGCACATTTCAATCGGATCGACGCGAAGGCCCACGCTCGGGCAGTAGATGAATTGAGTCGTTCGCAGGCTTTTACATTTGCCAATATTGAATCGTTGACTGAGCAGCTTTCCCAATCAATGGGCAACACTCAAGTGAAAGTAGAGGAGGAAGTGGTAGAAGATCCAATGGAGGAAATGGAAATCATCGAGGAGGAAATCGAAATCGAAATCCACGATAGCACTCCGGATGTGCAGCCCGAAATGGATGGGGAAGAAGAAGTGTCTAAGGAATCTGAGGAACTTCAGCAGCAATACAAAGAGACCAAGAAAGCGGAGATTAAAAAAAATCAGCAAGCTCCTTCCAAACCACAAGACGATGCAAATCAATCGGGATCATTTTTTGACCAATTTGACTGATGGGAAAAGTATCGCTGGAAGGAATAGAATTTCACGCCTATCATGGTGCCTATCCGGAAGAGTCCATTCTAGGAAATCGATTCACCTTAGACCTCGAGTTGGAGACCGAATTTAGGGATGCCATGCTTCATGATGACCTGAAAGCGACAGTTGATTATTCTGTGCTGTATCGAATCATCAAAGGCAGAATGGATGTCAAAGTCAAACTTCTCGAACATTTGGGTCACCTCATCGTGCAAGATATTTTGGAGGTCTATCCAAAAACCAAGGAGATTCGACTTACACTCAAAAAACATGGTCCTGCTCTAGGTGGATTGGTGAAGTATTCAGCCGTTCAAATTCAATACCCGGAAGATTATGCGTAATTCCATTTTTGCTTTTTCAATTTTCATTTTGTCTCTTCAGTCTCTAATGGGGCAGGGAGTCCCGTACCAGCTATTTGATTCCAAAGGCAAGGCCATAAGTTTCGAAAAGATGGCTAAGGAGTCAAAAAAAGCAGATCTCGTATTCTTTGGTGAGCTGCACAACAATAGCCTAGCTCATTGGCTTCAGTTGCAGGTTTTTAAATCCCTTTCGGAGAAAAACGACCGTCTCGTATTTGCCTCAGAGTTTTTTGAACGAGATGATCAGCTTTTGATCGATGAGTGGATGGCTAGCAAAATTTCCGACAAGAATTTCGAATCCGAGGCCAAGCTTTGGAACAATTATCAGACTGATTACAAGCCGCTGATGATTTTTGCCAAAGAAAACCAGATCCCTTTCATCGCTTCCAATGTACCCAGACGATATGCATCGCTTGTCAGCAGGGAAGGTATTGAAACTTTGGATTCCTTGAGCGATGAAGCCAAAGCCTATTTCGCTACGCTTCCAGTTGCAATTGATATCACGCTTCCAGGCTATGAAGCTATGCGAGGGATGATGCACGGGGCACCGGGCAATTCAGATTATATGATTCAGGCCCAGGCACTCAAAGATGCCACGATGGGAGAATCACTTTTTGAATCCCTAAAGCAAGGAAAACAAATCTACCATGTCAATGGCTCCTACCATAGCAAAGAAGGAGAGGGCATTCTGTGGTATGTCAAAAGGAGTTTCCCGGACAAAAAAATCATCAATATCCATACGGTAGAGCAAGATCAACTGGATAGCTTGGATGAGTCCAATGCCTCTGGAGGGGACTTTATAATCGTATTGCCTAAGGACTCGCATAAGTCATACTAAGATGTACACCAAAGCGGAGCTCTCCCGAATCCGAAAAAGCTTCTGGACGGCTTTTGGTGCCTATATGCGTCCTATTTCCAATGCTCAAGGTCGCCGGGTCAACTGGCAGAATTATAAGACAGGGGTCAAGGAAATTTATTTTCGGATGAAAGCTGAGCGAGGCTTCGCGTCAATTGGAATTGAAATCACGCATCGGGATGAGGAGCTTCAGGAACTGTTTTTTGAACAGTTTGGACAGCTTCGTAAAATCTTGGAAGAAAGTACTAAGGAAGCTTGGGATTGGAAGCTGCACGAACAAAATGAATTTGGTCAGGTGATTTCCAAAATCGAAAAAGTCAAACTTGGAGTCAATGTGCTAAATGAAGAAGACTGGCCGGAGATCATCAGCTTTCTAAAACCCCGGATGATTGCCTTGGATGAGTTTTGGGATTTGGTAAAGCCGGGTTTCGAGGATTATTAATGGTCTTGATAGCTGTTTTTTTATTTGCTATTTGCCATAAGCTGATCCAAAGTAGATTTGATTTCTTTAGAATTCAATATTTCATTGGCTGTTAAAACACCTGTGCCTGTCCCCATCCAAAGCACTTCGTTGGTTTTTGCATCCTGAATCAGAAAAATCACCTTTCCATATTGTCCTGATTTTTTATAGTCATAAGAATTAACTCCCTCTGGACTAACTCCACCACCTGTACCAACTAACTCTTGTTCAAAATTTACTGAAGCAACAACGCTTTGTATCAATAATTCGGGATTTTCTTCAACTTTCGAGAATCCATTTTGAATTAGTTTTTTTTCAAAAATCCGATTTAATTGAACAATATCTTTTGAAGCGTTAGTCTGTGCGATGACTTTAAATGTGCTTTTACCAACTAAATCCTCAGACTTACTAACTAGGTCGTGTACTAATATGGGTTCGGAGTTTTTTCGAGCATCTGAAGTAACCGAATCTGAGACTCTACAAGAGGCTAAAGAAAAAGCAGCAAGGACGAATACATATAGATACCTCATGATTTTTAAAAATTTTGAACATTATCAGTACGTTAAAATATCGAAATAGTTCGGTGTTTTTGTTTTCCAGAGGAAGAATAAATTTAGGGGTCTTTTTTTTACTATACCATGGCCCATTTGGTCTTACTTTGGAGCTTTAAAATTGAATCAGTTCATTAAAAACGTTTTTTTGTGGGTCTTTTATAAAATTGACGAGAAATCCATAAAGGTGATCGCTACTAAATTCAGGGACAAACAGTTTGGTAAAGATTATGATTTGAACTGGAAATTTTCGGCGATAGGGGCCCTGCGAGATTTTCGGTTTTGGAGTGCTTGGCTAACCCGTTAAGAAAATGACTTAGTCCCGAGCTTGTCTCGGGAATCCAGTCATTTTTAGGGTGGCAAAGCAGGACAAAATTCCGCTGTGCACCAATTAAAAGTGAACAGAAAATGCTTCCAGCGGAAAGAAAAGATCGGGGCCAAGACTTTTGGATACTTTTGGTCTTCAAAAGTATCGAAGAAAGAAAAGAGTTGGATATCTCCGGAAAGGTTAGAAAGAGATGGGGATCAAATCAAGTCTTTACTTTTTTTCGAACTGAAATTTTCTCAAACAGGTTTACATCAAAATCCTCAGATTAAAGTATTTTTCTGAGTTTCAGAATTGATAAATGAAGATCTTGGTTGTCTACTCATTAATTTAAGAGTAGGAGATTCTTAATTAGATTTCTAGGAGCCCAGAAAGTGGGAGAATTTTAGATTGGAAATAATATTTAACTCAAATAATCAAAATATACTTTCCCACTAAACCTAAGGCTTCAAGGATTATTAAAAATCCATTCGTGTGTATTCAAAAGCAGCAACACTCGATTGGTCCCCACTTTCCAATTCCACCCAAACGGTCAAGTTATCGCCTTCCCTCTTCATCGTCAATCCATCCAACCAAATCGTCTGGTCCTCGATTTCAATTAGACGGAATTCTACCCATTCATCTTTATCTTCCCAAGCTTTCAAATCTGCGCTGAAGTGCTTTAGCTTCAAGGTCATAGATTCATTTTCTTCACTTAGGAAAAACAACTCACTAAAAATAAGCTTTCCCTGATCAAAAAAACGAAAAGTCCCCATCATTTGCCCGTCTCTAGCAGGAAGCCAAACTTCCTCACAGTCTCCACCCAAGCCGGGACCTGACCAAAACCCTTCTAGCCACGCTACTTGTGAAAGATTTCCCTTTCCAGGAGGCTGTCCGTCCCGGAGTCTTTTTACTTCCTGAGCATTGGCAGCAAAGCAAAGGGTAAAGAGGATTGGAAGAATAAAGCAACGTTTCTTCATGGCTTGGTGCTTTCCATGAATTTACAAATAAAAGCTATTGATCGTGTCTTTTTGGCAGGTCTGGATTGACAAAAGTGAATCCCCGAGCTTCATCTCCTTCAAAAAAGTCAATCTGCATTCCCATCAAAAACATGTAATGACGTTTTTCTATTAAAACAGGGATACCGTTGATTTCGAATTTTTGATCCTCTTCTTTTGGTTTGTCAAAGCCCAAAGCATAGGACATTCCCCCACATCCGCCGCCTTTGACTCCCACTCGGAGGAAATAATCCAAAGGAATATTTTTGTGCTGAATGATGTTTTTGATTTCAGCTTCTGCTTTTTCGCTAATACTTATCGGGGTGAGCATGTATTTCGAATGTTTTTGGCAGGAAATTGGTTCGAAGACTTTACAAATTTACACAAGGATACGTTTATAAGGCCGGATAATTTTAGGATATTCGGACATTCTAGATCTGATTTATGAACTATTTAGTAGAATTACTCAAGATTGTACTCCCTGCAGGAGTGGTGCTTTATGGCATGTACTTAGTCATCGTGTCGTTTATCTCCAAAGAGCGTGAAAAAATGCTCATTGAGTTGAAAACCCAAAACTCGCAGACTATTCTACCAGTAAGACTTCAAGCAGCTGAGCGTTTGTGCCTTTTGCTGGAGCGTATCACTCCAAATAATCTGGTCCGACGTGCCAATGCCTCCGGGATGACTGCCGCAGAGTTGCATTCCGTGCTTTTGTCTGAAGTGCGGGAGGAGTTTAGCCATAATTATTCCCAACAGGTTTATTTCTCAGAGGAAACTTGGGAAGCTGTCAAAAGAGCGATCGAGGAAGTCACGACCATTATCAACCTAAGTCGTCAAGGCCTCGGAGAAGAGCAATCAAGGGGTATGGATTTGGCCAAAGCCATATTCGCTTTGTCCTTGGAACGAAAAAATGACGCCATTGCTTTTGCTTTAAAGCAGGTCAAGTCAGAGATCAATATATATTACTAAAAGCCATGTCAAAAATCAGCGATAAAGCCCATCAGCTACTCGATCAAGCCAAAGCCCTATTTGGTAAGCAGGTAGAAGGCTTGGCCCAAAAAGAAGGAAAGGTCAAAGAATTGATTGCTGGAGTAAAGCAAAAGCTGGTAGACTTTGGAGGGAATCCCCGTGTCAAGAAGTTGGTGGAGCCGATTTCCATTTTTATTCGTATGCTCAAGGCTCATTTCTCCGGTGTCAAAAAGCTCTCGAGCTCAACCTTGGGCTTGGTTGTTTTGGCCTTGGTTTATTTTTTATCTCCTATAGATATCATCCCGGATTTTCTGGGAGTTTTTGGCTTTGCTGATGATCTTTCGGTGATTTTGGCTGTCTTTGCAAAGCTCAAAGATGAAGTGGAGGAGTTTTTGGACTGGGAACGAACTCAGCTGTAAATCCTGCTGTTAGTCTCACAAATCCATCCACCCATCTATGCTGGAACAAGTGACTAAAGTGCAAACAATCACCGCCGATACCATTGCCGGGGCGATGACTTATCAAGAGTATAAAGATCTGGCTGATAGACTTTTTGCTCAAGGGAAAACGACAGGAGAGAATCAATCCCACGCTTATATCGATTATACTCGAATTGCTATCCAACGAATGCGCAAATGGGATAAAATCGCTAAAGTATCGGAGCGAATGGTAGAAAAGGTTAAGAAACTTCCTCCTCAGATTTGGCTGATAATCACGGAGGCTTGGTGCGGAGATGCTGGTCAAAACATTCCTTACATCTATAAACTTGCCGAGTTTAACACCAATATTCAGGTCAGATTGATTCTTCGGGATGAAAACCTGGATATCATGGACGCTCATCTTACAAACGGAGCTCGATCCATACCAAAATTGGTCGCTTTGAGCCCTGGATTGCAGCGAGAGTTTTTTACTTGGGGACCGAAACCACAGTATCTGATCGAAAAGCAGAAAGCTTTTAAGAATAATCCTGATGGAAAGTCTTTTCAGGAATACATCGAAGAAGTACATTTTTGGTATGCCAAGGACAAAAATCAAACCTTGGAAAAAGAAATGGAAGCTTGCTTTGAAAATGCTTTTGGAATATGAACATAGCCCTTATTTCTGGTACTTCCGGGCTTATCGGAATGCAATTGTTACATCAATTACTGAAAAGTAATTCTTTTGATTACATCATCAGCGTAGGTCGAAGGACGCTTGCCTTGAAGGATCCAAAGCTCATTCAGATTTCAGGTGATCTTTCAAAGATTCAGGAATGGGATTGGCAGAATGAAATCAATTCTCAGAGCCTAGGCGGGGAATATCAAGAATTAGTGAAGGCTATCGAAAATGAAAACTGTGAGGTTTCAGCTTTTTGTTCTTTGGGGACCACCATCAAAAATGCAGGCTCAAAGGAGCGGTTCTTTGAAATTGATCATGATTTAGTAATCGGCTTTGCAAATTGGGCAAAAAGCTTGGGGGCCAAATCCTTTCATTATGTCTCGGCTACCGGGGCAGATGCCGATTCATCCATTTTTTACAACAAAGTCAAAGGTCAAACCGAACAGGATTTACAACAAATCGGGTTTGATCGCTTGAAGATTTATCAGCCTTCTCTACTATTAGGAAATCGTTCCGAATTTCGTTTTGGGGAGCAAGTAGCCACCATTCTAATGAAACCATTGGTATGGTTAAAGCTTTTCAAAAACTTCCGTCCTATCTATGATTATCAGGTAGCCAAATCCATGGTTTTGGTCGATACAGACTCGAAAAGAATAGGACTGGAGCGCGTCAGTTCGGGCGAAATGCAGGACCTAACTGCCAAAAAATAAGATGATAGCAGTAATCCAACGGGTATCCGAAGCTTCGGTCAAAATAGAAGGTAAAATCAAATCTGAAATTGGATTAGGTTTGATGATTTTGGTGGGGATTGAGGATGCAGACACAGAAGAAGATATCGAGTGGCTATCTAAAAAGATGGTGAACCTGCGTATTTTTCCGGATGATCGGGAGGTAATGAATCGAAGTTTGCTGGATGTAGGAGGGGATATTTTATTGATTTCCCAGTTTACTTTACATGCGAGTACCAAAAAAGGAAACCGTCCTTCTTACATTAAAGCGGCCAAGCCTCCTGTAGCGATTCCACTTTACGAAAAGATGATCCAAGCTCTTGAAAGGGAATTAGGAAAAAATATTGGAACGGGTGAGTTTGGTGCCGATATGAAAGTCGCTTTAATAAATGATGGACCGGTGACTATTACCATTAACACAAAGAATAAGGTATAAAAAAAGTGCCCAAAATCGAATTAAGGGCACTTTTAATTGCTTTTGTAGGCCTATTCTACTTTTACGTAACCTTTTGGTTTGTATAGGATCTCTCGCTCAGCGATGTGAATACCTTCACCAGCTTCTGTATTTAATCTGGCTACAATTTGGTCTCTTACAGAATAAGGGTCTCCTACTAATGCTACTCCATATCCTAGATCTCTAAGTGAACCTGCAGTAATTCGGCTGAGTGGATTGACACCTAGGTTTAAGAATCCTGTCATTAACTCGTTATCCAGGATGTCTTCACTCCAATGAGAAAATGCTGTACCTGGTCCTGCTGCTGCACCTTCTATAGGAAGGGCATTGTCTCCACCCGCTGCTCTCCAGTGGATGTTTCCAAATCTACCTGTGAAAAATGGATTTTCTTCAGTTCCTGCTACAAGTTGCCTTTCAAAGTTCACCCCATCAAAAGTCAAATCCCAAACAGTACCAATACCTAATACGTGCCCCATTTCATGGATAACTACTTCATCAAAAAGATTAAATGCTTCCAGAACTGCTAAATCTGAGGTATCAAAGAACATAAAACCTGACAGCGGTAAATTATCTGCAAGTCGAATAAAATTGGGTCCTGCAGCTCCTAAGATATTACCTGGTCCATCGATATCTTGAAGTACAACTTCAATGACTATGTCATCCACTTGCTCTCCTGGTGGGACTATAAAAAAAGGGCCGAGAGCTGAGGGAATTGGACCTGCAATATTGGGTACATCTTTGATAATGATTTGCTCCCATCTAGCAGCAGACTCCCTGAAGACTTGTTCTTGAGCAGCAGTCACTGGTGTCAAAAATTCTAATTGGATATTAAAACGGACACGCTCGGATCCACCACCTCTTCTCCTTGCATTAGCATCAGCTAGGGATTCGTCAGCCTTTGGTACAGTAATGACTACAGGCTCTCCTTGCGGTTGCTTAGGCAATTCAAATGTTCGGTTCTGATCCACTGCTTGTGTTTGGATGACAGTATCCTGACTTAATTCAGAACATGCGGTGAAAGCCAGAAGCCCAGCTGCGGTAGCTAAGGTAAATCCTAAAGAGGACCTCCCAGATTGTGGTTTAAAGAAGCGATTGAAACCAAAGGGAATCTCTCGCATGTTTGAAAATTTTGGCATAAGATGATTGTTAGAGTTAGTAAAAGATAATTTTTAAAACTTAAGTCAATATAAAAACTGGAATTTTATATTAAAAATTAAATACGAAAAAATATAATTATTTTAATTTAATAATGCTTTTAGTATCATTTTAAATGCAAAAATGTTGCATTAAATAATCATGCTTTCATTGGGAGTGAATTTTAATTTTTGGTTTTTTTCGTTAATTCAGTCTCAAATTTTCTATTCCATTTCAAATAAAACTCCATTTGATTGTCTGATCCTCTCATAAAAATATCCGATGCACAAATAATTTTTAAGGGAATAAACGCCTTTTCAAATTTGGATTTTGGTTGGGATTCTGATGAAAGTTGGGCTATCCTAAGCGAATCAGGCTGGCTACAAACTGCCTTTCTGGAAACCCTACGCGGGAATACAGTTGTCAAGTCAGGAACTGTCACTAGACCTTTTGCCGATCCATATTTAAATGCAAAAAGACGGCGGAAGGAAGTGGCCAGTTTTAGGGACCTCATGGCCTATGTATCCCAGCGCTATGAATTCAGAAATAAATTCAATCAGCAAAACTTCTATTTTCAACAGCGCTTCAATTCAGCTGAATCAGAGGAAACAGAAACAGTAGAAAAATATTTATCAACCGTTCAGTCCAAGCAAGATGGACCCTGGACTCTGGAAAAGGTACTTGTACTACTAAACTTGAAGCACCTTCGTGAGGAATCACTGCTTAAACTTTCCAATGGAGAAACTAGACGCTTGGCTATTGCAGCAGGATTGATGCGTCAACCCGATATTTTCTTGATGGATCATCCAACCACAGGGTTAGACATAAAAAGCCGGGAAGCTTTTGGGGAGATAATTAATGCCATTCAAAAGGCAGGAGTTCAAATCTTGATCACCTGCAATCCGCAGGATATTCCTGCGGGTATTCAGAAAATTGGACTTCTGGATTACACAGGTTTGGCTAAAGTATGGGACGCGAATCAATTCTCCATCACTTCCAAACTTCAAAAAGAAATAGCCTGGAATTGGGCTTTATTGCAAGAATTATTGCCCCAAGAAAAACTAATACCTGAGACCATACTAGCTCTTCAAGATGTCACTATCAGCTATCAAGGCAAGACTATTTTGGACTCAGTCAACTGGAAGCTAAAAGCTGGAGAACGTTGGCTTTTGAAGGGAGCAAATGGATCGGGAAAGTCCACGCTAATTTCACTCCTGATTGGTGAAAATCCTCAGGCATATTCTCAGAATATTTGGCTATTCGGTCGGAAAAGAGGGACAGGGGAATCCATTTGGGACATCAAGAAGCCCACCGGCTTTGTCGCTCCTGAATTGACGCGTTTTTTCCCCTCCAATCAAACCTGCAGAAAAGTAATCCTGAGTGGTTTATTTGATACCATGGGTTTGTTCAAAAAAGTCAGTGCCGAGGAAGAAGAACTGGCTTTGAAATGGATGAAGGTATTTGAACTAGAGTCTTTGGCTAATCAACCCATTCACAGAATTTCTTTGGACCAACAGCGCTGGGCCCTTCTCGCCCGTGCTTTGATCAAAAAGCCGCGGCTTCTTATTTTGGATGAAGCCTCTCAGGGGCTAGATTTGGCCCAGCGTAAGCTTTTTACCGATACCATACAAAAGCTATGTGAGCTCTCAAACATCAGTTTGATTTTTGTCAGCCACTATCCCGAGGATGTGCCGGATGCTGTAGATCAGATTTTCGAATTACCATCAAAATAACCTTCCTTCCGAATTCAAAAGATCAAACTGGTTATTGAAGGAAAAAACGTAATTTATTTTTCAAAACCATCATATGAATTCGAGAAGAAAATTCCTGCAAAAAATGGGTTTGGCCTGGATGGCTCCTGCAGCATGGAATAGCTTGGAGTTTCCAGGTCTATCAATCCCTCTATACCAACAATCCTGGGACCAAATTCGCCTTCAATTCCCATTGGAAAAAGATCGTATTTATCTGAATAATGGAACATTTGGACCTTCTCCTTTTCCGGTGCTCAAAGCGGTTCAAGATTCATTTGACAAAACCAATCGGACCGGAAATTATGGGAATCCAGGATCTGGAAGGGAGAAAATTGCTGAGTTTTTTGGGGTAAAGTCAACTGAGATTTCCTTGACTCATAACACTACGGAGGGGATCAATATCATGGCACAGGGCCTTCCTTTCCAAGCCGGGGATGAAGTAATCGTGACTACACATGAGCATGCAGGAAATGCTATCCCTTGGCTTAACCGCATGAGTTTGGATGGAATTGTGCTTCGGGTATTTGAGCCAAAGGATACACAGGAGGAAAATTTTAAAGCGATCAAAAATCTAGTCTCTTCCCGGACCAAAGCTATAGCCATACCCCATGTGACTTGCACGACGGGCACAGTTTTTCCCATTCGGCAGATTTCTGAATTTGCCAGAAAAAAAGGGATTTGGACGGCCATAGATGGCGCTCATGGTGCCGGTACTTTTGACTTAAATCTCAAAGATCTGGGTTGTGACTTTTATGCAGGTTGCTTTCATAAATGGATGCTGGGACCCAATGGTTCTGGTTTTCTGTACGTGCGGGAAAACCTGCTTGATAGCTTGCAGGCAATTTATGTTGGAGCTAAATCAGAGAAAAGTTGGGTTTTGAATGAGCATGAGACAAGTTTCGGTGGCTATACTGATTCTGCCCATCGCTATGATTACGGTACACAAAGCACACCCTTGCATGAAGGGGTGGTAGCTGCTGTCGATTTTCATCAGCAAATAGGAAAGGCTAGAATAGAGGCAAGAATTCGGGAGCTTAATAATTATTTGTTTGACGGTCTCAGCAGCATAGGCAATCTGGAAATTTTGACTCCAAAGGAACAGAATTCCCGTCTTTGTGTTGTCACGTTTAGGGTGCAAGGCAAAAGTCTGCAAGAAATGACCTCTTCATTGGGGGCGAATCGTATCCGGGTAAGGGGAATACATGAAGCTAACCTCAACGCGATTCGTATCTCGACACATATTTACAATAGTTTTGACGAATTAGATCGCTTATTTGAATCGGTTTCGCAAATTTGAAGTGGTGTAAGATAATCCAGTTAAAAATCCCTCTTAAATTTTTCCGCAGAAAAAAAAATCAGAATGACCTTTAAGGAAATTGTTCGTAAAACGGAAGCGCTAAATGATCAAAGCTCCCCGCTAGGTTTGGTCTGGCTGGTTGATCGTATTAGACCCCCAAAAAATAATCTGCTTGTAGTCAATCAGAAATTGCAGGAGCTGATTGATGAAATTTATGAAAACCCAAAGGAGCGACAAAGCTTCATTGCGTACATGCATGACTTTGTTTGTTCCAAACATAGTATTCAGCTTTTTACCGATTCGGGAATTCAGAGCGGAAAGGGTTTTTTTACCGAGGCGTTTGACCGACTCTATGCTTGGTTCTTGCCACCGATTTATGGAGAGACGGACCACACGAAAAATTTCGGAGAAATCTTTCGGAAGAATTGGGATCATAAATGGATTAATGTAGTTCCGCTCGATTATTGGGTCAAGCTTTTCAATGCTTTGGAAATCCGAGAGATGGAAAATCTTGCCATGGATTCCCGAATGATCAACCAATTACTCAATAGTGTCTTAGTTGTTTCTCAACGAGTAGCTGCTATGGGGCTGGATCCGGAAATTTTGAGAAAACTTCCGGAATTGGAAGAATTCAAGTCACCGTATGTGGTTCAGAATAAGGAGATTTTTGATTATCTCGATCGCTATCAGGAGGATGAGAACTTTGAGCGTACTGACCAAAATCCCGATTACAAGCACATTCAAGTGATGCTGACGCAGTGCCAGGATTATGTGCAACTCATCCGGAAAAATAAACGCCGATTTGGGGCAGATATAAATCTCACATACCTGCTCAATCGCTTGGAAGAAAACATCGAGAGGCTACGGATATTGATTCGTCTTGCCGTCCATCTGGAAAACAAAAAAGAGTTTGAATCAGAAGTTGATTTCTTGAAAATTCTGGTAAAATCAGAAAATAAAAAGTATTCGCTGAGTGATCATTTCAATAAAAACGTCCGTTTGCTCGCTTTTCAAATCACCGAGCATGCAGGTCAGACAGGTGAGCACTATATTGCTAATACCGGCGCTGAATGGCTAAAAATGCTATTTAAAGCTATGGGAGGAGGATTGATCGTCGGATTTTTATCTCTTATCAAGGTTTTCATTTACTATATGAAAGCCTCACCTTTTGGCGAGGCGTTTCTATATAGCATGAATTACTCGCTGGGATTTATAGGAATCCATCTTACCCATTCTACTTTGGCAACTAAGCAGCCTGCCATGACAGCATCAAAGCTTGCAGCTGCTCTCGATGAAGTGACCAAACCCAAGGAAAAAGCGATAGAAAATTTGGCGGAGGTCATTCTACGACTTTCCAGAAGTCAGTTTATTGCATTTACGGGAAATGTGGTCGTTGCATTTCCGGTGGCTTTTCTACTGGCCTATGGATATGCTTCCTTCTATGGAGTGCAGGCAGTGGGAAATGAAAAGGCCTGGAAATTGATCGAGGAGCTTGATCCTATCGACAGCTATGCGGTTTTTCATGCCGGTATAGCAGGCGTATTTCTTTTTCTTTCAGGGATTATTTCGGGTTATTACGACAATAAAAGTATCTACAATAAAATTCCTCAGCGTATTCAAAAAGTTAGGATTCTACAATGGCTTTTTGGAGAGCAGAGAATGCAGAAGTTTGGTAGCTATCTAAACAAAAACCTAGGGAGTCTTGCTGGTAATTTTTTCCTTGGAATATTTTTAGGTTCTACGGGTACGGTTGGCTATATCCTGGGCTTGCCGTTGGATATTCGCCATATTACGTTCTCCTCGGGTAATTTTGGTCTGGCAGTCGCAACAATTGGCGACCGGCTAAGTGATTACCAAATTTTTATGTCCATTCTTGGTATTTTCCTGATTGGGCTAATGAACTTCACGGTGAGTTTTTCATTGGCGATTTTCTCCGCAATCAAGTCAAGAGGCGTTGATTTTAAGGAAACAGGCCTACTGGTTAAAACTATATTAACTTGGTTCGTTTATCGACCTTTCGAATTCTTTTTTCCTCCAAAAGAAAGCAAATTGAAGACGAGTTCAGATCCCAATCAATTTTTGGATAAAGAGGGGAATGAACAAAATAATCCAAAAAAATCGGATTCTGAAAAGGTAAGACCTGTGAAATAGATGAATAGAATTTCCAATTCTCCTATGAAAGACATACCTGTGAAAATGACTTCTCAGATAAGGTGTTTCTCTGATATTTCAGGGGTCGGGAATTTCATCGCGATATTCGATTGAGGACTAGTTATGCTTGCCGAAGAATAAGTATAGACACATGATATTGACACGGTTACAATCATAAAACAGACAGGGAAGTGCCTGATATTTCGGTGCCGTCAGGCCAAATAAAATCAAAAAATAAACAGATGAAAAAAGAACAGTTGACACTATCTGAAGCTCAAGAGCAGGTAGATCAGTGGATCAAAACGGTGGGTGTTCGCTATTTCAATGAATTAACTAACATGACCATTTTGATGGAGGAAGTAGGAGAATTGGCGCGTCTCATGGCTAGAACTTATGGAGAGCAGTCTTTCAAAGAATCAGATAAAGGAAAGGATCTTGGAGATGAAATGGCTGATGTGCTT
>LJXT01000111.1 GCA_001314815.1 Algoriphagus marincola HL-49 | reverse complement strand
GAGCATGTATTCAAAAAAACCACATCTGCCTGCTCAAAGTCAGAAGTGGTATCATAGCCATTCTCCTTCATGATGGAGGCGACGATTTCAGAATCTGAAAAATTCATCTGACAACCGTAGCTTTCAATGTAGATTTTCTTGCTTTTACCGGTGTTTTCCTCTTGAGTAGTCTTGTAATCTACCGCTTGAGCCTCTTCTCCGGTGATGATGTCAATATCTTTAATCAACTGATCCATTCAATTCTCATTTTTCGAACTGCGAAATTACGAATAATCGGACAAAATGGCAGTGTTCTCCAAACTATTATAAGAAATATTCACAGTTGGCGATCAATTGTGTTCTCGGACTTTGAGTTTAGGGTCCGGGTTGAGGACTTCTTCTTCCTCGGTCAGCGTAAAATCATCGGTATTCAAGTCAGGCTGTCCCGCATTAATCCAGGCGGTATACCAAAAATCAGCAATCATTTTGATTGAATTCCTCATTTGTCGCTCGACCATCCCATTCAAAGCAAAGTTGTAGGCTTCGGTGAATTCACGGGAATAGACCCGGACAGTCAAGCCATTTCGCTCCTCAAAGCTGTATTTCAAATCTTCAGAAAAGCTTTTGCTTAATTCACGTTCGATTTGCAATACGCTATCGACTTGGCTATGGGCAGTCGCTACAGCTTCCCAGATGGCTTGCTGAGGTTTGTCGACGTATTCGGCTTTTCCGATCCAAAGACTGAAGTTTTCGGATAATATTTCCGGAACTCTGCTTTCCCAAAAACCATGGATTCCTTCTTGGCCGGTCAGTTGCCCATTGTAGTTTTTGGTGGTGTGGAGTGGAACATTCAAATCTCCTAGGTAATGACCCAAATCTGCGGAAAGTCGAAGGATGGCGTCTTTATTTTTCTTCTCGAATGCCTTGGTTAGGTTGGTAAAGGTAAGATAGGCAGCCCAGGGACCGATGCCGTGTGCTCTCAAGCTATCCTCACCGAATTTTTCTACTGCGTCAAACCAAAAAACAGGAAGTACCTGTAACGCAGAATCAGCATAAACGTCTAAGTCGATGTAGTGCTTTTCTGCTTCGCCGGCTACGGCATAGCGGCGACGATCGGGATTGACTGCCTTTTCTGTAATAAATTGAATATGAGGCTTGTAAAAAGTAATGAGTTCAGGGGGAAGTGAGAAAACCGCAACACGATTAATGAGCTGATGTGCAAAAAATCCCCAGAAATGCAGGCTCAGAATTAGGCTGATAAATGAAATATGTGGATTGAGTAAAAAAATCATTCAATGAAAATACAACGAATATTTTGCTTATAAAACAGCTTTATGCCTTATATTCGCAGTGTTAAATTCAATTATTCCAAATAATCGATCATCCGAAAGGACAGAGAATGGTACTAATTATTAATTTCCTTTGGTGGAATTAATTATTTGCTCTAAATTTGCACTCCAATTCGGTAAGGGGATCGTTTAAGAAATTTATTTAATTCAAGATATGGCAAATCACAAATCAGCTCTAAAGAGAATTCGTGCCAACGAAGCGAAGCGTTTGAGAAACAGATATCAGTCAAAGACTACTCGTACGTTTATCAAGCGTTTGAAGGCGGCTACGGAAAAATCAGAAGCGCAAGAGCTATTCCAAAAAGTATCTTCTATGCTTGACAAACTAGCCAAGAAGAACATCATTCACAGGAATAACGCAAGCAACAAAAAATCTAAGCTGGCAAAATTTGTCAATGCTTTAGGTTAATTAGTAGCTTATAAAATTATTTAAAACCCTGCTCGTCAGGGTTTTTTTTATGTCTAAAATTCAATAGATTTAGTTTCACTTTTTTTGATTTAGGCATGGAGAACTTTACTTCAATCAAAATCGCACAGCTAGCCGAAGAAGATCGGCCCCGGGAAAAATTATTGTTGAAAGGCAAATCTGCACTGACAGACGCTGAATTAATTGCCATTCTTATCGGTTCAGGCACCCCAAGCATCAGCGCGGTCGATCTGTCCAAGCATATCTTATCTTCTGTGAATCATGATCTTTCTGCGTTGGCAAGACTGACAATTCAGGATCTCAAGAAATTCAAGGGAATAGGAGAAGCCAAAGCTATCAGCATCGTCAGCGCCATGGAGCTTGGAAGAAGGCGAAAGGAAATCGAGCCGAGAAAAAAGTTCAAGATCACCAGCTCCAGAGATGTGTATGACCTGATGAAGCCCGAATTGTATGACGAGATTGTCGAGCATTTTTACCTATTGCTTCTGACTCGATCCAATCAAGTCATCAAAAAAGAACGAATTTCTCAAGGGGGGACTTCAGGTACGGTCGTCGATGCTAAGTTGGTTTTCAAAGCAGCTTTGGATCATCAGGCTCAGTCTGTCATCCTCGTGCACAATCATCCGAGCGGAAGCCTGAGCCCTTCTGAGCAAGACCGAAGACTGACCAAGCGATTGACGGAAATTGGCAGGGCGATGGATCTGCCGGTCTTAGATCATGTAATTTTTACTGACTCAGGTTATTTTAGCTTTGCTGATGAAGGAATTTTATAGAGACAAGAGATTAGAGTCTAGGGATAATAAGCGAGAGAAAAGAGTGCTGGAGCTGTGAGGGAAAGGAGATAGATTGTAATTTTGGCAACCTTTGAAGTCTCCTCCTGTTATTTGAAGCAGGAAAAGGATAGTCCCTATCGATTTATGAAAACCAATCATATTATTTTAATTTTTGTGTCGGTCGTGGTTTTGGCAGCAATAGCTTATACGCTTACCAGTGCTGAGGATCCAGAGACTTATATTGAGAATATCGAAGCCGAACGCGAACGTCAGTTTAAATTTATCCGATACAATATCGAGTCGCCTTTGACTGAGGAGCAAAAGCGGAATTTTAAGGAATTGACTTTTTATCCCATTGACCCTGCTTATAAAGTGAAGGCTCGAATCATCCCAAAAGAAGATAAAAAGGTACGGGAAGTGCCACTTACAGACGGGAGTAAGGAGCGATACATCGAACATGCATACGCTGAGTTTGAGCTGGGAGGGAAGACCAATCGACTCCTCTTGCTTCAGGCGATGGATGAAGTGGACAAGCGGAATTTCTTTTTGGCATTTGCCGATGAGACGAGTAGTCGCGAGACTTATGGCGGAGGACGCTATATCAATGCCAGACAGGACGGAAAAAACAGCATTACGATCGATTTTAACTTGGCTTATAATCCCTATTGCGCCTATAATCCCGACTATGCCTGTCCCATCCCGCCAAGAGAAAATATTTTGGATATCGCTATTGAGGCTGGAGAGAAAAATTACAAGGAATAGCTTCGGCCTTCCTGAAAAGCTTTAAATTTGTTCGTGTTAATTGAGAAAGAGGGTTTTCGAACCCTTTTTCTGTATTTGAAAGCCTACGGAAGGCAATAAAAGAACCGAGTTTTATGAAAATCTCAATCAACCGATTAAAAAAATACATTGCTTTAACTGAATCCCCCGATGAAATCGCCGACTTGCTTACCCAATCCGGCCTGGAGGTAGAGGGAATCGAAGAGTTTATTTCCATCCCCGGAGGACTGGAAGGGATTGTGATCGGGGAAGTCTTGACTTGCGAGAAGCATCCCGACGCCGATAAACTCAGCCTGACTACCGTGGATATCGGAGCAGGCGAGCCCTCTCAAATTGTTTGTGGGGCGCACAATGTAGCAGCTGGACAAAAGGTATTGGTAGCTACGGTTGGAGCGACTCTTTATCCAACTGGAGGAGATTCCTTTACTATCAAAAAGGCCAAAATCCGAGGGCAGGTTTCCGAAGGGATGATTTGTGCTGAGGATGAATTGGGGATCGGTATCAGTCACGACGGTATCATGGTTTTGGACACAGACCTACCCAACGGAACTCCCGCTTCTGAATTGATTCCTGTGACTCGTGATCATGTCTTGGAGATTGGATTGACTCCAAACCGGGCTGATGCAGCCTCTCATTTGGGAGTAGCAAGGGATTTGAAAGCACTTTTAGGCCGACCTCTTTGTATCGATCAAGTCTCTGATTTGGCGCTGGAAGGTGATCGGAAGGAATTGGAAGTATCTGTAGCTGATGCTGCTGATTGCCCAAGATATGCAGGTGTGGTTGTTTCTGATTTGAAGGTAGCTCCTTCTCCGAAGTGGCTTCAGGATTTTCTTCGGTCGCTGGATTTGGAGCCGATCAATAATGTAGTCGATATCACCAATTTCATTCTGCATGACTTAGGGCAGCCCTTGCATGCTTTTGATGCGGATAAAATTGCCGGAGGTAAAATCATCGTCAAAAAACTTCCTAAGGACAGCAAATTCATCACCTTGGATGAGAAGGAGCGAAAACTTTCTGGCGAGGAATTGATGATTTGTGATGCCGAAGGGGGGATGTGTATTGGCGGGATTTTCGGAGGAAAAGGATCTGGTGTATCGGATCAGACCACTTCTATTTTCCTGGAGTCAGCTTATTTTTCTCCTGATGTCATTCGAAAGGGAGCCCAATATCATGGATTGAAGACGGATGCTTCGTTTCGATTTGAGCGGGGAACAGATCCGAATATGCCGGTCTATGCTTTGAAAAAGGCAGTCGAATTATTGCAGGAGATTGCCGGAGGCAAGGTGAGCTCCGAAATGGTAGATCTCTATCCAAACCCGATCGCTGACTTTGAAATCGACGTCGAATACGGCCATATCAACCGACTGATTGGGAAGAAAATCGAGCCGAGTCAAGTGAAGTCCATCCTGGAAGGATTGGACATTCGCGTGGAGAATGAGACAGAAGAAGGCTTCAAAGCGATCGTCAAGCCCTATCGGGTGGATGTCATTCGTGAAGCAGATATTATTGAAGAAATTCTGAGGATCTACGGTTTTCAGCAGGTCGAGCTTTCCGAAAATCTCAAAACTGATTACCTGGCTGAGCATCCGGTCAAAGATCTCAATAAGCTCCAATACCGACTTTCGGAGATTTTGGGAGCCCAAGGCTATCAGGAGATGATTACCAACAGCTTGACCAAACCAGTTTATGCTGAAAAATCAGGCTTTCTGGACTCCAATTTGAATGTGGAGATCTACAATAAACTCAGTGAGGACTTGGGCGTGATGCGTCAATCACTCCTTTTCACAGGATTGGAAGTGTTAGCCCATAACATCAATCGACGTCAAAGCGATTTGAAATTTTTTGAATTTGGCACAGTCTACCAAAAAACCGAAGCCGGATATCAAGAAGGACGCCGATTGGCAATCTTTCATTCAGGAAATCGTTCTGCTGAGAGTTGGATGGAGCCTGCGAGACCTTTCGGCTTTGCAGACCTATACGCGACTATCGAACGGCTGTTGGATAAGCTCAGCCTTCAAATCTCCAATTCAGAAATGCTTGAATCAGCTCCATTCGAATATGGCCTTCGTCTCATGCTGGGCCAAAAGGAACTGGGAACCTTGGGATTGGTGAAGGATTCACTTCTGAAAATGACTGAAGTAAGGCAGGAAGTATGGTATGCGGATTTGGATTGGGACTTGCTTTGCAAAAAAGCCAGCGGGCTGAAGCAATATGCGGAGATTTCCAAATTCCCTGAAGTGCGTAGGGATCTTTCTTTGGTGATTGACAAAGCGGTGAGCTACGCAAAAGTGAAAGAGGTAGCGGAGAAAGCAGGCGGAAAGCTACTGCGACGTATCGGAGTTTTTGATGTCTACCAAGGGGATAAAATTGATGCAGGCAAAAAAGCCTATGCTTTGAGTTTTCATCTTCAGGATCAGGAAAAAACACTGACGGATAAGGTAATTGACAAAACAATGCATAAATTAATGGAGGCCTTTCAAAATGAAGTCGGGGCCGTCATTAGAAGCTAAAAGATGATTCAAAAAGAACTGCAAAAACTGGAGAAACTAGCCCGACAAGCTAGTCTGAGGATCAGTGAGTTGTCTGCTGAAAACCAATTATTAAAAGAGAAATTGGGTCAGGCGGAGAGTCAATTGAGTCAGCGTGTGCAGGAAATCGAGAATTTTAAAAATAAGATTAAAATTACTAACATTGTGGATAACCGAACGGTGAATCCGGAGGATTCGGCCGAAATGAGTGAATTAATCAATAATTATATAAAAGAGATCGATCATCTGATCGATTATTTGTCAGAATAAATGGAGACACTTGCCATACGCATCAAAATCGGAGACCGAGAATACCCCATGCGGGTGACTCAGGAGGATGAAGCCAAAATCAGGCATGCCGGTAAGTTGATAAATGAAAAACTGAGAAAGTATAAATCGGAGTTTGGACTAGACGACAATCAGGATTTGCTTGCCATGGTCGCTTTTGACTGCATGGTAGAATCACTGGAGACCAATGCGGTCAATCAAGAAGACAGTGAGCACATTCGTGCCAGTATTGCCCATATTAACTCCCTGCTATCCAAAGCCATATAATTCTTTGATTCCCACTGATTTTTCCGAGTTTGAGGATTCCCAAAAGGTCTAATAAATACCAAAATACCTATGGGAGAAGTGTTATATATTATCTTGGCCGGCCTGGTGGGTCTGGGTGCAGGAGCTGCGCTTGCAAGCGTTTTTATCAAAAATAAGCATCAGAAACTAGAAGAGGAGACCAAAGAAAAGGTCAAATCCATGCTGAGAGAGGCGGAGATTTCTGCCGAATCACTCAAGAAAGACAAGATTCTAGAAGCTAAGGAAAAGTATCTCAAGCTCAAATCTGAGTTTGATGAGGAGGTTTCGCACAAGAAAAATATTCTCAGCACCAATGAGAATAAACTCAAGCAAAGAGAGCAGCATTTATCCAAAGAACTGGAGCAAGTTAAACGAAAAGAAGCGGAACTCGACAGTAAAAAAGAAAACCTCGACGCGCAGTTAAATGCTGTTCGGGTGAAAAAAGAAGAACTCGATAGAGTAACGAATCAACGAATCGCTGATTTGGAAAAAATCGCCGGGCTTACCCGTGAGGAAGCTCGTGATCAATTGGTACAAATGCTGACTGATGAGGCTCAAAGTAAGGCTTCATCCAAAATCAAGGACATTCTTGATGAGGCAAAACTATCTGCCACCAAGCAAGCCAAAAAGATCGTTTTGGATACCATTCAGCGTACGGCTACTGAGCATGCAATTGAAAATTGTGTCTCTGTTTTCAATATTGAAAGTGATGATATCAAAGGAAAAATCATCGGACGTGAAGGTCGGAATATCCGGGCACTTGAGTCCGCGACAGGTGTAGAAATCATCGTGGATGATACTCCGGAAGCGATCATTATCTCTGGATTTGATCCTGTCAGAAGAGAGATTGCAAGACTCTCCCTTCACCGATTGGTGCAAGATGGACGGATTCACCCTGCACGTATCGAGGAAGTGGTCGCCAAAACAGAGAAAAATATCGAAGAAGAAATTGTGGAAATCGGTGAGCGTACTTGTATTGACTTGGGAGTTCATGGATTGCACCCTGAGCTGATCCGAATGGTCGGTAGAATGCGATTCCGTTCATCCTATGGTCAGAACTTATTGCAACACTCACGCGAAACTGCCAAGCTTGCTGCTATCATGGCTTCTGAGATGGGATTGAATGCAAAACTTGCCAAGCGAGCAGGTCTTCTGCATGATATCGGAAAGGTATGGCATGAAGAGCAAGAGCTTCCACATGCGATCCTGGGAATGGAGCTTGCGAAGCGATACAAAGAACATCCTGAGGTTTGCAATGCCATCGGTGCCCACCACGATGAGATCGAGATGACTTCTATGATTTCGCCAATCGTACAGGCCTCTGATGCCATATCAGGTTCTAGACCTGGAGCTCGTCGGGAGATCATGGATAGCTATATCAAGCGTCTGAAAGAGTTGGAAGAAATGGCCTTAGGATTTGATGGAGTCAATAAATGCTTTGCGATGCAGGCTGGACGTGAGCTCCGCGTATTGGTAGATGCAGACCATGTAGACGATCAGACCGCGGGTAAGCTTTCATTCGATATTTCTCAAAAAATCGAAAAAGAGATGCAGTACCCTGGACAGATCAAGATCACGGTCATTCGAGAAATGCGTGCAGTTAATTATGCCCGTTAATCAATAATCTATGGTGGCTGGTAATCAGCCACCTTTTTTTATATGTGGTTAACTATTCAGCTGGTCTCAGATATTTTTGAAGGGTTTGATAGAGCCCGGAAGCAGGTTTTTCGAAAAAGGCTGGAGGAGCAAGATTTAGAAACTCTGCGAAAATTTTTTCCATACTTCAAGTCACTTCGTCCCCAGCATCAAAAGGAATTTAAGCATCGTTTGGAGCTAGTTCTTACGGAGAAACGCTTCTATGCCCGCGGAGGTCTGAAAGAGGTTACCAAGGAAATGAAGCTGTTGATCGGAGCTACGATCGTGCAGGTAGTTTTTGGGTTTAAAGAACTTCGCCTGCGCCATTTTAAAAATATTTTGATCTATCCGGATACATACTTGTCCACTATTTCCAATCAGCAGCACGCCGGAGAAGTCAATCCGAAGCATGGAGCCATCGTCCTTTCTTGGAAAAGCTTTGCCAAAGGCTTAGCCGATGAAAAAGATGGGGTGAATTTGGGGATCCATGAAGTAGCCCATGCCCTTAAATTGGAAAATTGGATCCGGTCGAATAATGAAATTAATTTTCTACATCCAAAATTATGGTCGGAGTATTTGGAGCTTTCGGAAATGGAAATGGAGCAAATTCAAGAAGGAAATGATGACTTTTTTCGAAAAAGGGGAGGGGATGATGCCCATGAATTTTTCGCGGTAGCTTTGGAGAATTTCTTCGAAAGACCGGAGGAATTCCAAAACAGAAAGCCTCTGCTTTTCACAGTTTTGGTAAAGTTGCTGCGGCAAAACCCCATCGTTTTAAAGCAATCCTAAATCTGATTGTAGGTTTCCAAGTGCATTTTCCAGACTTTCAGACAAGCCTGAATGAATAGTTAGGTTTTCTCCCCAAAGTTTTTCTTCTGAAAGTACTTTCTGGACAAGCTCTTTCTCAGGATTGTTTTTCCAAAGCTCTTCAAAAAGTGTCAAAATCTCGGGATCATCATTCAGCGGAATTTTCTGATCACCTACCTGCCCTTTGTAAAACAATAGCGTAGCGGCAAATGACTCAATAAGTCTTTGGGGCCAATGTCCTTTTTCTTCAAAATAGTCCAAGAGGGAAGGAAGTACCCGAACCTTGAATTTTGAAATCTGATTGAGTGCTATGCTTCGAAGTTCATGTTGGATAAATGGATTTGCGAAGCGCTCCAGCACATCTTCTGCGAAACGGAAAGTCTCTTCTCTGTCTAGCGGTACATGCGGGACGATCTCCTCAAAAACTAACCCACGCAGCCACTTTCCAATCTGAGGATGTTCGACCGATTCCCGAACTGTACGAAGGCCCTGCAAATAAGCATAAGGTACTAAAGCAGAATGAGCACCGTTCAATATTCTGACTTTTCGTTCTCGATAAGGCTTAATATCTGCCACAAATTGAACATTTAATCCTGCGTGATGGAGTGGGAGGGACTTTTCGACTTGCTCATCTCCCTCAATGGCCCAAAAATGGTAGGGTTCCGCCATGACCAGCAACTCATCCTTGGTAGTAAGCCTATCGCTGAGCTCGTTGATTTTTTCCTTTGGAAATCCCGGCACTATTCGGTCCACCAGGGTATTGCAAAACTTACAGCTCTTTTTAATCCAATCGATAAAAGCCTCCTCCAATGACCAATCGCGGGCATACTGGAGCATGATTTCTTGGAGTTGATCACCATTATTTGCTATCAACTCACAGGGTAAAAATGTTAAACCCTTTTCGAAAGCTCCTCCAAAAAACTGAAAACGCTCCCAAAGCAAAGCGGTCATTTTAGCCGGAAAGGTTTTGGGGATAGTTCCAGGTTGAAATGCCTCTTTCTCAAAGTTGATCCCGGCCTCTGTGGTATTGGAAACAACCCATTCAAGGGAGGGGTTTTGGCTTATTTGCTTTAATTCTGAGAAATCGGTCAGACAGGTATAGCGTTTTACGCAGTCAATTTCATCTAGGGGGTCGATTTTTTCTCCTTTTTCAATTCCGGCAGTCCAGACGTGGAATTTGTTTGCTTGCTGGATCATTCGCTGATCAGTTTCTGTGGAATAAATCTGAATGCTATGAATCCCACCTTCCCAGACTCCTTTTTCATTGGCTTTTTGAATCATCCAATCCAGGAAGCCCCGAAGAAAGTTTCCATTGCCGACCTGTAAGATTCTGATTGGAGGTTCTTGTTTTGACATAGATTTAAAGGGATACTCCTCTTTTCCAAGGGATAAAATCGTCTTGATTTAACACCATGGCTTTGGTGAGTTTTTTGCCACTTGCGATAGCGATAATCTCTTCCAAAAGTTCTTCACCAAGTTGCTCAATACTCTTTTCTCCGGTGATTACTCCTCCGGTATTAAAATCGATGATATCAGGCATTCGCTGCGCCAATTGGTGATTGCTCGATACTTTGAGGACCGGACAGATGGGATTTCCGGTGGGAGTACCCAAACCAGTTGTAAATAAAATCAAATTGGCACCTGCCCCAGCAAGAGCAGTCGTACTTTCCACATCATTTCCCGGTGTGCAGAGTAGATTTAATCCGGGTTTCTGGACATATTCCCCATAGTCCAAAACATCCGTTACGGGAGAGCTGCCCCCTTTTTTGGCAGCCCCACAAGATTTGATGGCGTCGGTGATCAAGCCGTCTCGAATATTTCCAGGTGAGGGATTCATGTCAAATCCAGACCCTACTTTTTCGGCGGCCTGAGAATAAGCTTTCATCAAGCTGGAAAAGCGTTCGGCCGTCTGATCACTGACACATCGGTCAATGAGGTTTTGCTCTACTCCACAAAGCTCAGGAAACTCAGAAAGGATTGCCTTTCCGCCCAAAGCCACGATCAAATCAGAAACTCTCCCTAAAACAGGATTTGCGGAGATACCGGAAAAGCCGTCTGAACCTCCGCATTCTAAGCCAATACTCAGTTTGGATAGCGAGGCTGGTTTTCGAGAAAGCCTGTTTGCCTCCGCCATTCCCCAGAAGGTAGCCTCGATGGCTTTGGATAGAAGGGCGGGCTCCGTTCCTTCCTGCTGCTGTTCAAAAACAAGCAATGGCTTATCAAAAGACGGATTGAATTCGTAAAGCTTTCTTTTGAGAATAGCTGCTTGGGCATGCTGACATCCCAGACTTAGAACTGTCGCTCCTGCCACATTTGGATGGTGAATATAGCCTGCCAGCAAGGCACAAAGAGCCTCCGCATCCTGACGGGTTCCCCCGCAACCTCCTTGGTGCGTGAGGAATTTGATTCCGTCTACCTGAGGAAATGTCCTACTTGAGGACGTTTGAGTATTTGATTCAGAAGCTGTCGGTTTCTTGGATTCATATTGGTTGATCAGGTTTTTTACCAGGCCTTTATAGGGATTCGGTTTGGCATAGCCCAACTCTTCCAAAAAGGCATCTTTGATCACTTCTACATTTCGATTTTCACAGAAAACTAGGGGGATGACTAGCCAAAAATTAGCAGTTCCTACCTGACCGTCTACCCGGTGAAATCCCTCAAAAGTCCTGTTGTAGTATTTGGAAATATCTGGAGCATTCCACTGATACTGAGTGCTTCGATGCGTGAATGAGGAAGCATCATGTTGGATGTTTTCTGTAGTCAAAAGCCCTCCTTTGGGAATACTCTTTACAACCTTGCCCACTAAGACTCCATACATTTTGACTTCATCACCGGGCTCAAAAGGGTGAATCGCAAATTTGTGTTTGGCTGGAATTTCTTCCTCAAGATGGATGATATTTCCATCATGGAGGATTTCTGCTCCTTTTTCCAAATTCTGCAGAGCTACTAGCACATTATCAGCAGGGTCTATTTGTAAGTATTGCTTTTCCATAATAAGAATGAGAAGCAAGATAAATTTCTTTTCGGGAAAATACAGGTCAGATTCAGTCGATAGGCTGTTTTGCATTTGGCGATTCGGTGGTAAAAAGGCTTGGGCTTTTGAAATAGTCAGAAAATCGTTTCCGTAATTCCTTTATCAATAGTCTGTCAAAAAGTGTATTATTGTTGAGAACCCAAAATGACTCATGCAGTACAAAAAAATAATTGCTTTATTCCTTTTTACCTGCTCATTGACGCTTTCTTGCTCAGGACCTTCCAATGTCCGGGTGATCAAGATGGGGCATGCTTTGGTGACTTCCCATCCTGTACACGAGGCGATGCTTTTTTTGTCCAAAAGAGTGGAAGAGAAATCAAATGGTAGGCTTAAAATCAAAGTGTATCCCAATCAGCAGCTTGGAACAGAAAGGGAGCTGGTAGAACTTTTGCAAATAGGCAGTTTAGGCATGACCAAGGTGTCATCGGCAGCTTTGGAGGGCTTTGCACCCACGATGCAGGTTTTGGGAGTGCCTTTTCTTTTTAGAGATGATGAGCACTTGACCAAGGTATTGCGAGGTGATATCGGTAAAAGCCTCCTTTTGGGGGCTGAAAAATATTGGTTAAGGGGGCTTTGCTTTTACGATGCGGGTAAGCGGAGTTTTTATTCCAAAGATAAGCCCATTGAAAAGCCTGAAGATCTGAAAGGGCTCAAAGTAAGAGTGATGGAATCCAATATGGCAACCAATATGGTCCGTGCTATGGGAGGATCGCCCACGCCTGTTTCCTACGGGGAACTTTATACTGCCCTGCAGCAGGGAATAGTGGACGGAGCTGAAAATAATCCCCCGAGTCTTTACACTTCGAAGCATTACGAGGTCTGCGGATACTATAGCATGAATGAACATACTGCTCTTCCGGATGTGGTCATCGTTAGTACGAAGGTTTGGAATAGTCTCAGTCGGCAAGAACAGCAATGGCTTCAAGAAGCAGCTGACGAATCTGCCCTTTACCAATATGAGCTTTGGGAAGCCTCTACTCAAAAATCACTGGACGAACTGAAAAAAGCCGGTGTTGCCATCAGTTTTCCAGACAAAGAGCCCTTTCGAAAAGCTGTCCAGCCAATGTATGAAATGCTAAAGAACGAGGAGCCGGAAATCTATCAAATCATCCAAGAGATCCAAAAAATCCAATAGCATGCAGGGATCCCGACTGAAAAACCGAATTGATGCCATTATTGCCCATGCCTTGGTCCTGTTGATGGCCCTCATGGTCATCAATGTCAGCTGGCAGGTAGCATCGCGCTATATTTTCCAAAACCCAAGTTCATTCACTGATGAGCTGGCGAGATATATGCTCATTTGGGTAGGAATGCTAGGAGCTGCTTATGTGGCAGGCAAGGATGAGCATTTGGCCATAGATGTTTTGATGAATAAAATGGGTGAGAGTGGCCGAAAAAAAGTCAAGATTTTGATCCATTTTTTGGTTTTGACATTTGCTTTGGCAGCAATGGTAATCGGTGGGATCAATTTGGTCTACATCACCTTCACGCTGGGTCAGACCTCAGCAGCCTTGAAGATTTCCTTGGCCTATGTCTATATGATCATCCCTTTTAGCGGGCTTTTGGTCATGTATTATCAGGCTTTAGCTATTCGATATTTAGTATCTAATCCCAACGAAGACTGATATGGAGACACTGAGTATTTTGATTTTGGTCTTTTCCTTTCTGTTCTTTTTGGGAATAGGAGTACCTGTAGCCTGGAGTTTGGGGCTTTCAAGTTTGCTGACATTGCTGGTGACTGTTTCGGTGATGCCTGCAGCGACGACTATAGCGCAGCGAATGGGGACAGGTTTGGACAGCTTTTCACTTCTGGCGATTCCTTTTTTTATTCTGGCGGGCGAACTGATGAATCGAGGGGGTATTGCCAATCGGTTGATTGAATTTGCCAAAGCAATGACCGGAAAATTGCCCGGTGGTTTACTTCATGTGAATGTGATTGCTGCTATGCTGATGGGGGCGATTGCAGGTTCGGCCGTGGCAGCAGCCTCTTCTATGGGCAGTATTTTGGGAAAGAGGATGGAAAAGGAAGGCTATCCCAAGGAGCTAGGAGCAGCGGTCAATATCACGAGTTCTACCACTGGCTTAATCATTCCCCCGTCTAACGTGCTGATTGTCTATTCTTTAGCATCAGGAGGTGTGTCGGTAGCAGCGCTATTTGTGGCGGGTTATTTACCCGGCTTATTGGTAGGTTTGATGCTGATGATTACTGGGGCGATTATGGTGAAAATCAAAAAGCTGCCGGCGGGGGAGGAGGCGCTGTCGGCCCTGCGCGCCGACCGGCTGCTCGACGAGATCGTCGGCCATGTCCTGCATCAGGCCCGGCCGCCCGCCGATCTGCAGGTGGACAGCGCGGTGGAGGTGCACCGCCTGCTCGAGG
>LJXT01000055.1:14665-24327 GCA_001314815.1 Algoriphagus marincola HL-49 | reverse complement strand
ATGAGCGGATGAAAATCGTAATCGAGCCTTCTTGCGCTGTTCCTCTGGCAGCTTTGTTGGCAAATAAAGCGCTTTTTAAAGGCAAAAAAGTCGGGATAATATTATCAGGTGGAAATGTGGACCTAGGGAAGCTTCCATTCTAAACCGTTTCACCAGCCTCCTTCCGACTTGGTGATGGTTTTCTTTTGCTCTGAGCTCAAAAAAGCTGATTCGATCAATTTCAAAACAATAATTGCCTCTTCTAGCCGAACTAGTAATGGCTCTCCATGAAGGATAGCTTTAGCAATATTGTTGTAGAAAAAACGATAATCACCTCTTAAGGTGGGATAAGAATCTGTCTTCTCCTCTAAATAAACCTTTCCCCACTTATCAGCTTCCTCCAATCCCCAATTCTCTCCTTCAGGCTTACGCCCTTCCTTAAAGGCAGCTTCCTGTACATCTAATCCGAATTTTTGATAAGTTCCTTTCTCGCCTAATACTAGGAATTTTGGAGTAGGTGCATTGACAAGGACTCCTGCTGTGACCCTAGCCAAGCGATGCCCATAGTCTAGCTGAATATCAAAGTAGTCATCGGCTACTACTTGCGGGCGTTGCCTGCGAATAGTAGCTGTGATGGATTCAGGAGCTCCCCAAAGCACACAAATTTGATCAATTAAGTGAGTACCCAAATCATAAGTAATCCCATTTCCAGGCACCTCTTTCTCTCGCCAATTATCTCTTGGCTGAGGTCTAAAGCGATCAAAATGGCTTTCAATGTAATGAACTTCCCCTAGCAATCCATTCTGCAAAATCTCCTGAACAGTTCGGAAATCCCCATCGAAACGGCGGTTTTGAAAAGCAGTACAAATCAACCCTTTTTCAGAAGCAAATTTTAGCAGTTCTTCGGCCTGCCATGAATGAATAGTGATTGGTTTGTCTACGACCACATGCTTACCCGATTCCAAGGCTAATTTGGCCATGGGAAAATGAAACTCATTTGGCGTAGTGATGACAATGAGCTCAGACCTCCCCTGACTCAACAGCTCCTCAAATGACCGAAAGGTTTTAACCCCCGGATATTGTTGCTCACAGAGATTGGAGTGTCTTTCTACTACCTCCACCAAATCCAAATCCGGGCAGACATCTATCAGAGGAGCATGTATTTTTTCCGCTACAGATCCGAATCCGACGATGGCAGTTTTGATTGGTTTGGTTGAATTCATCAGATATTCATTTCGTGAGCTTTATTCACTAGTTCTACCCGTGAATTGATGCTGAGTTTTTGAAAAATATTTTTTCGGTGGCTTTCGATGGTACCCTTACTCAATACAAGCTGCTTCGCAATTTCTTTACTCGTCAAACCTTCTTTGATAAGCTTAATGATCTGAACCTCCCTCCGGGAAAGACGATATTTATCCCGAAAGGAATCGAAAAAAGCATTGGGACGTGCCTGCTCAATGATTCTATCAAAATTGATCAAATGCCTTCCTTCATGAACTTCTCGAATGGTAAAAACCAATTCATCCGGATCAGCATCTTTTAGAATAAACCCGTCAGCCCCTTTTTCAACGCATTCTCTGAAGATTTTTTCCTCATCATACATTGAGAGCACGATTACTTTGATTGGAAAGTCAAGCTGCTTCACGGCAGCCAATACCTCAAACCCGTCCATTTCAGGCATATTGAGGTCTGTCAAAACGATGTCTACTGGGTTTTCTACAAGAAAATCCATGAGTTCGGATCCATTCTTGAAAAGCCCACGGATAAAGAAATCCTCCTGCTCATCCAATAATCCTTCTATGCCCTTTGCAAAAAGGGTGTGGTCGTCTGCAATAGCGATCCGTATCATGTTACTTAAGGGTGAATCCTAATTTAGGACTAAAACTGATACAGGCAAAGAAAGATTTATTTGAGTGCCGTTTCCGGGTGATGATATGATTTCAAATGCACCTCCAATGGTCTCCATTCGCTTGCGAAGATTGGTCATGCCGCTACCCTTTGATTGCTGAGAAGTGTCAAACCCTTTTCCGTCATCTTCTATCCGAACCAAATACCTACCATCTGATTCTTTCATCTGGACTTTTATATTTGATGGGCTGGCGTGCTTGATGGCGTTGTTTAGGCATTCTTGAATGACACGTATAAGCACAAGTTTCGTGTCTTTATTTAATTTCCAAGCCTCTTTACTTTCCACAAGGAGCGTTTCGCAGAAGTCAGTTGCCTGGATCTTATCCAACTGTTGTTTTATAAATTCTTCCAATGAAATGGACTCTACCCAGTCAAGGTTCAGGGTCTTGGAAAGGCCCCTAACCTCGTTAATTATTTGATTGATCAGGAGACGTCCTTCAGTCTGCTTTTCAGGTTTGCTTGAGCCGAGGTAGAGTTTTGCAAGGGAAAGCAATTGACCTACATTATCATGAAGTTCCCGACCGATATGCCTCAGGGTATCCTGCTGAATTTCATTCTCGATATTCAAAAGCGTCTTTTCATATTCTGCTTTTATCTGATCCATCTTTTGTTTGTTTTGGACCTGACGCTGCCTGTGCAAAATAACCATAGAGACCACAAATGTGGCCATAACAGCTGCCAGAAATGCCCCTGCAAAAAGTATAAAAATGATCTGATTATCTTCTCCCCCCATTATGCTTTAGCCAATTTTGAAATTGTATTGCTCCCTGTGTAAAGTAGCATGTTAAAAACTACCAATAAAATGATGTAAAGGATCATTGAAACATAGTTGAATAAGAAGTACACATTTTCATTTTCAAATACCAAGTACTCAAAGGCTACATCCGCCAAAAATAAAGTGACTGATTGAAACAAAATCAAGGTGATGTACCAAAAAGGCCAGTACCTAAGTGGATTGATGTTGATGTAATAATCCTCAGAGACCAAATCCACAAAGAATAAACCACTGGCCACAATCAAAATGGTATTGCCGAAAAAGTATAGCACCGGCTGAAAATCATAAATCGGAGTGGCTTCGGAAAAGTAGGTATAAATACAATAGGCAAGAAAAATCACTCCCAGGGACACGATGATTTTTTGACTAAGGCTTTTTCTTAAATTGATTCCGATCAAACCTAATAGTAGAAGTTTGGATACTTGATAGTTGAAAATATTAAAAACCCAGATATTCCACCCCTGAAAAGTATCATCCGTCATGAGATAATGGATTTTTTGGTTGATACTCTTGTATATAAGCATCAAAGTAGCCAAAACTTCATAAAAAAGAACTAGGAAAACTATCAGAAATGGAAGAAGGAAGTAAGGGCTACGCTTCTTTTCAGGATTGAGAAATCCGTAAAAAACAATAGCCAATACTCCACAAATTATGACAGCATAGATGTAATAATTATCTCCAATTCTGGCAAGAAAATCCTTCAACATGAATATAAAATTTATTCACATTTAGGAGGACAAGTGTTCCCTCTATTGTAATACTCTTCTTCCTCTTCTTCCAATCCCTTTTTGGCTTCATTTACAGGAGACAAGACGATGGCAAGCCTTCCGATGTATTCTTCCGAGTTTTCAGGGTAAAGCTTCTTTGCTACCTCTTCCGTGTATTCAGTTAGGTAAAACTTGATTCCACCTTTCTTGGGATCCTTATCCGCTTTACTTAGCACTTCCTCAAGAGTCTCTCGATCAAAAAACACCCACTTTGTCTGATTTTCTACATCCTCCTTTGGTCCTCGAGCGGGTTTCCCCTTTTGGATTTCTTTATCATACTTTTTCTGCATCTGATCGAAATCCTTCTTACTGATCTTCATAATCTTTTTGTTAGTTAAAAATTAGGTAAAACTGGTTTAAAATGGACCTGAATATAGGCTTTTTGAAGCGGAGTGAAAAAAGAAAAAGGAGGCGCTAACCTCCTTTTGAAAAAAACTTGGGGAAATTTATTCCATCCCTTTATCTCTCATTTTCTTAAACTCATCGAATCTTCGATAGATCGCCACAGTGAATCCCATCAAAGTGATGATAGATCCTAGCCACAACAAATTGATGTATGGCTTGACGATAGCTTTCATCACCACATAATCTTTCTGATATCGATTGACTTTGAAAATAAACTTATTTTCTTCAGGCACGATGTTATCCAAAGTGACTTTGATCCCGAGCTCATTGTCCACTACAGGTAATTTACCGACTTGGTTATTTCGAATAATGAATGTAGGAGTGAGCGTTTTCTCAACATCATAATCAAGCACCCGAAGATTGGCACGGACAGCCACATCTCCCTCTTGCAGCACATAGCCCTCTACCTCCTGAAGTACTTCTGCTCCATCAAAATAAGTGACAAAATCAGCGATGTGAAATTGCTCACCCGGGCTTGCTTCATAGAACTCATCTTCTTTCCAATCAGGATCTTCGTAGTCATTCATCGCTGCTACGTAGGTGTAAAGATCCTTGTTGAGGTAAATTTTGGAATCAGGAGAAGAAATCAAACCTCCCATTCCCTGATTGAATTGAGACATAGGTGCCAAGGAGAATTTCAAGACCTCATTTTGGAAGTAATCAATTTTGAAATAATCATTCTCCTCCAATACGATGTCTACCACATCTCCTTTCTTGAAATAATCTTTGTAATCCTCTAAAGCAATCGCTTCATTCACATTTCCTGTAGATTCCAATATTTTGGCAGGGACATATTCCGGTACGCCCACCACTTTCTTTTGCCTTCCCCGATAGATGACCGTATAGTCTTTCATCTGGGTGGGCTTATTGATCCAAAGCAGCACATGCTCCTTGTTGAGCTCATCTTCCCAGCTATTGCTGTAGGTCAATCCTGACATATTGATTGAGATCGTCTCAGAATAGCCAGAACTAAACATGATTCCGATCAGCATCATGCCCAAACCGATATGTGCCAAAGAACCCCCTGCTAGTTTGAAGGTAGATTTCTTCAAAAGTCGACTTAAAATCACAGCATTGGCTACTACCGTAAATGTACCTGCCACGACGATAATCATATACTTCCAGTCGTAAACTTTCGCGACTACAATGATCAAGGCCGAAAGGACCACAGAAACAATGTATGGAGTCAAGAGCGCATCTTTCAGGGCTTTCTTGTCCATTTTTTGCCACCAGAAAAACTGCCCCACTGCTGTCAGCAAGGCCAAGGCAATCCCAAACCATAATTGGAATTTGGTATAAAACTCCACCTGATCGGCAGGAGGGGCCATATTGGAGATACCACCAAAGCTCTCAACCAAGGCATTGAATGCGGGTATCGAAGTAGGTAGAATCACCTGAAATCCCATCAAACCCAAGGTAGTCGCACCGATGAAAATCCAAAACTCCCGAGAATAAACGGATGCTTCCCGCTCAGAGGTAGGAATATATTTCCAAGCTCGAATCGTAAAGAATAAGGCAACTGCTGTGAAAAACAACATGTATATCAACAATTGCCCTGAGAGACCTAGATCGGTAAATGAGTGCACAGATGCATCTCCAAGTACCCCAGATCGTACCAAGAAGGTAGCATACAATACAAGAATGAATGAAAGTATCACCAAGACGATGGACGTCTTCAGCGCAGTACTACTTTTCTTGAAAGTAATCATGGTATGCACTGCTGCCACCAAAATCAGCCAAGGAACGTAAACGGCATTTTCCACTGGGTCCCAGTTCCAATATCCTCCAAAATTAAGGGTCACATAGGCCCAATAGGCTCCCATCAAAATCCCCATTCCCAAAATCATAGCGGAGAAAATCGCCCAAGGCAAAGCAGGTCTGATCCACTCTGAATATCTCTTCAAGGCAAGTCCACCTATCAAAAAAGCGAATGGTACTAAAGTAGAAGCATAGCCTAGGAACAAGGTAGGTGGATGGATGACCATCCAAATATTTTGTAGTAGTGGATTGAGGCCTGTCCCATCTTCAGGAACGAAATCAGGATTGATTTCGAAAATGGGAGCTGGTGTTGCATCGCGAAGTAGAATGAATGGTGAGCTACCGATTTTCAAATCACCAATCACCACACCCATAATCATCGAAACCAAAAAGGCCTGCACGAGCGCAAAAACGATCATTACAGGAGCCTCCCAAAGTTTATTGGTATGAATCAGGATCACCCCCAATATCACATTCCAGAAAATCCAGAGGATAAATGCACCTTCCTGACCTTCCCAGAAACTTGATATCATATAATGCACCGGAAGTGCCTTACTCGAATGAGAATAGGCATAGAAATATTCGAAGCGGTGATTGTAGATGATCTCAAAAAGTGAAAAAGCGATCAACACACTGGACCCACCATGGATGTAAAAAGCAATGCGACTAAAGCGCTGCCAGCTCTTTTTCTCCAGCTCGTTGGCCTTGTAATATTGGTAATAAGCAAAAGCTGCTACCAATGCACTCACAAAGGCCACGATGGTCATCATGTGGCCCAAATTCCCGATAAAGGTATTGATCATTGATTCGTTGAGTTGCTACTACTTCACATTCCTGCCGCCTGCACGTCAGTCTCCTGATATTTCGATGGGCATTTCATCAGGATTTTATCTGCAATAAATATCTCTTCATTTTTATAAGATCCGATTACCACTACTGATTCAGATCTGGCAAAATCTGCCGGAACAGGTTCATTGTAAAAGACCTCTTGCTCCGTACCTTCATTGTCTACCAATAAAAAGGTGAAGGAGGTTTTGTCCTCTCGGACTTGAAGGCCCTGAACTTCTCCCTGTGCATCTTTTTTAAGTTGCCCTACCACATGAATGGCTTTTTCATCGCCATCCTTTTTCATTTCTAGAGCTGTATTGAAGGTCTCATAGCTACTCGCATCGCCAATAGAGGTCATGATGATCACAATTGCGACAGCGATGATGCCTATACCTACCAAGTGTCCTTTCTTCATCTTATTTTTGAGTAATAGATTTTTCGATTTTTGTAATCTTCCGCTCAGTGCTTACAAGGTAAACCGTAATTCCGGCGAAGATGATTCCAATTATTCCCACTAAGACGTAAATTTTTCCATCTTCACGCATCTTATCAGCCATGTCTACGCTGTTGTTGGAATAGTCCGACTCAGTCACAGGAATCTTCTCTTGTGCTACTACGTGCAAACTGACAAAAAGGAGGAATAAAACGAGGTGTTTTTTCATTTTCAGGAATTGATCAGTTGATCTTCAAGTACCCTTTGCACCCTACGCATTCTGACGCGGACAGTTGCGATCCAAGCTCCAAAGAGTGTCCATCCGATAATCGCAGGATAAAACACCATTCTCAATTTGGAATCTAGATCGTAAGCATTGAAGCCGGGATTTCCACCGTTGCCTGGGTGTAGACTATCGGTCAGGCGGGGTAGTACAAATATCAGAGGTATAAATGCTGCAAAAGCAAAGATATTGTAAATCGCGCCTATTCGAGCCCTTTGCTGCATATCAGTCAGGGAATTTCGAAGGATTAAATAAGCGAAATACATCAGCAATCCGATAGCAGAAGCATTTTGCTTTGGGTCGCCACTCCAGTAGTCTCCCCAGGTAAATTTGGCCCAGAGCATTCCAGTCGTGATTCCCAGAACTCCAAATAGAATCGCCGCATTGGTAAACTCAATGGCTAGATCATCGAAGCGAAGATCATTGCTTCTGAGATATCTCACACTGTAGTAAACCGAAACCATCAACATCAGGATCATCCCAAACCACATGGTCACATGGAAATGCAATGCCCGAATCGTCTCATTCAAAATGGGTAATCGGGGTACATCCATCAGTAGGCCTGCAGTGATCGTGTACAGTAAGAGCGCAACGGCCAGAATTTTCCACCAGGATTGGCGCATAGGGTAATTTGGCTTTTTCAAGCGCAAAAATAAGGCATAAGTTTCTGAATTCGTTGTCTTTTGTCACAAAAGACAAAAGGTCAGATTAGTTTTAGCCTGACCTTTTGATTGAAACTTTCTATCTCCTATTCATTTGGTGTGAGGGGATTACCCCTACGGATCATTCCATCTGGCAATTCCCCTTCCGTACTGGCCACAATGGTACAAACCGTGGCATCCCCGGTGACATTGACCACGGTCCTAAACATATCCAATATTCGATCCGGGGCAATAATTAAGGCAATACCTGCAGCAGGTACTCCTATGGATTCCAACACGATGATTAACATGATCAAGCCCGCTCCCGGCACTCCGGCCGAACCAATCGATGCTAAAGTAGCTGTCAGAACAATCATCAACTGCTGAGTCAGAGTTAGATCCATTCCCAAGGCCTGAGCAATAAAAACTGCCGCAACTCCCTGGTACAGGCTCGTTCCATCCATATTCACCGTGGCTCCCAGAGGTAACACAAAACTGGAAACCTCTTCAGAGACACCAATCTCCTCCTCGACCTGCTTCATGGTGACTGGTAAGGTAGCCGAACTGGAACTTGTCGAAAATGCCAATAGCTGTGCAGGTCGAATCGCTTTGAAAAAATCCAAATACTTCACCTTCGTAAAAGAGATCAAGATCATCGGATAAACAACCATAACCATCAATAGTAATCCACCCGTCACGACCAGACTGTATTTCAACAATGCCAAAAGCAACTCCACGGCCGAATCGGGATTTTCTCCCGCTATCTCTACAATCAGTGATGCCATCAATGCAAAAACCCCATAGGGAGCAATCATCATGATATAATTGACGATCTGAATGATCACATCATTGAAGCCATCGAAGAAAGCGATGACCGGATTTCCTTTCTCTTTTGGGATCTGAAGAAGCGCAATTCCCACAATGATGGCAAAGAAAACTACCTGAAGCATGGCTCCATTGTCGGTAGTGGCGAGGAAGAAGTTTTCAGGCACAATATCCACCAAAGGCTGCAGTGGACTCTGGTCTTGAAGTTGGGCAGCTTGACCCACTCGTGCCCCTGCATCACCTTCGTACATTTTCATGAGATTCTCACGAGTCTCAATCGGCAAGCTTTTTCCCGGTTGAAAAATATTGACCAAAATAAGCCCGGTGGAAATCGCAACGACAGTAGTCACTAAGTAGGCGGCGATGGTCTTTCCCCCAATTCGGCTCAATTTGGAAATATCTCCCAAATTGGAAACTCCCACAATCAAAGAAGCTAAGACCAAGGGGACGGCGATCATTTTTAGCGCATTGATAAAAATAGTACCAATTGGTTTGATGTAATCAAGGGTAAAGGAATTGGGGATATCGGTTTTGATCACCACCAATCCAAAAACCAGTCCTAGAACCAGTCCAATAATGATCTTGGTGTGCAAGGGTATTTTCTTCTTCATCCAGCTTGGGTTTATATATCTTGAATTTTATCGCTTTTTGACAATAATAAATAGTCCGCTATGACTAAAGCGGCCATGGCTTCCACAATCGGAACGGCTCTGGGCACAACACATGGATCGTGCCTTCCCTTTCCGGAAACGGTCACATTTTCTCCTGACTCATTTACTGATTCCTGATCCTGCATGATGGTTGCCACCGGCTTGAAGGCCACCCGGAAATAGATGTCTTCCCCATTGCTGATTCCACCCTGAATACCTCCGGAATGATTGGTAGTGGTACGCACACGATCTCCTTCTTTTACAAAACTGTCATTGTGCTGAGAACCACGCATTTTCACGCCCCCAAAACCACTCCCATATTCAAAGCCTTTCACTGCATTGATACTGAGCATGGCTTTCCCGAGTTCGGCATGAAGACGGTCGAAAACCGGCTCACCCAGGCCCGGAGG
>LJXT01000055.1:0-14659 GCA_001314815.1 Algoriphagus marincola HL-49 | reverse complement strand
GAAACCACCCCGCCGATGGTATCCCGATCTTTGCGGACCGAATCAATCAGCGAAATCATTTGCTCCGACATTTCCGCGTCCGGACACCGTACGATATTGTCTTCGGTCTGACTTAGGTCCAGCTCTTTATAGTTTCTTTCTAATGTCAATTCGCCGACTTGAGAAACGTAAGCCTGAACTGTAATCCCTTTTGCTTTCAACAGCATTTTTGCCACAGCTCCTGCCGCTACCCGTGCAGCTGTTTCCCTTGCTGAGCTTCGGCCTCCACCGCGGTAATCGCGAATTCCATATTTCTCAAAATAGGTGTAATCTGCATGAGAAGGGCGAAATTTATCCGAAATATGGGAATAGTCTTTACTCTTCTGATCTGCATTTCGGATTACTATTCCGATCGGGGTACCGGTACTTTTGCCCTCAAAAACCCCAGAGAGAATCTCGATCTCATCCTCTTCTCTACGCTGGGTAGTAATCTTGGATTGTCCCGGCTTTCGACGCTGCATTTCCTGCCGGATAAAGTCCTCATCGATAGCAAGTCCCGCCGGGCAACCTTCTATAGTCACACCCAAAGCTTTGCCATGAGACTCCCCGAAAGTGGTGATCTTAAAAAGCTTTCCAAATGAATTACCCATTGTTTTTACGAAGTATAATGATTGCCAAAAGTATCAGCACTGCCAACAGGAGTACGTTAATGGCGGTGCCAAAATAGTATTTATATCGCTCGTTTAAAAACTCATTATCCTCCGTGCCTATCCGGTCATAGACCCCTCCGAGTCGCTGATTTGAAATCGCTTGATTGGTCTTACTCTCTCCTACCACACGAATTTGTGAAGATGGCTTGAGGGTATCATAAGCAGCTTGCTCAGGATCAAAATAAATCCATTCGAAGTGATTGGCTAGGTTGACATCCCCGGGCTCATTGATAGTCAGGTAATAAGAAAATTCTTTGATTCCTGAGACTCTTCCATATCCACGGTTGATTTGCTGACGGACATTCGGATCGTAGGTATTGAGATTTCCTCCAGAAATGAGTTTGGGAGCAGGAAGTGAGTTGATATTTCCTACACCGGTCACTCCAAAATTATAATTAAAGCCTTGTCCAGTTTCGACTTCCAAGTCTGTAATATTTTCCCGCAGTTGGAACTGTCCTACGGCAACTTCATTACGTAGCGGATGCGGGGGCAAAGGCTTCACCGTGACTGTCTTTGGAGACGAGTAAAATGTCTTGAAATCTTCCTGTCTGCTAGCCCCAAAGAAAGATGGATTGCGGGCAACCCGGTATTTGATCATTTCCCAAGGGATACTTGGGATCTCTATTGTGCCTTCTGAAAAAGGAAAGAATGTAGCCTCGTAGACCTTGTATCGTACCCATCGCTTGCCATTGATCGTGACTTGCTCTGGTTCAATGTTGGTAATGTTATAATTTTCTTCCCAAGCATTAGAAGGCTTGATCTGTTTCAAGACCTTATCCAACTGCTCTCCTGGCTTGTAGAAATTGAAAGGAGCTTGATTGGTCTCTGACATGTAGAAAGCCAAAGCTACGGTAAAACCTTCTCTGGCATAGATTTCCTCCTTATCTACTGTGACAGAGAAGAAAGCTTCATCATCCAGCTCGATGTATTCCGGTTCCTCCTCAGCTCTTCCAAAAAAATCAGAAAAAGGATCAAATAAACCTCCACTCCGTCCGCTGTTTTGATTAGAAACGGCATCAGTTACTGTGATTTTTTTTCCTGGGAAATCAAAGTTTTGCCCATTGATATTGATGGAGAAGGAGGGTAATTGAAACTCACCTTTTTTAGTAGGCTTGTAATACTGAATGATACTGTTGGAGCTAGTTACTTGCCCATTGATCACATTCATAGAGGATGACTGAGAGACCCCTTGTTTTTGGAATCCCGGTATGTCAGGAAATTGATCGTAGGATTTGATTTTTTCGTTGGCTACACTTATTTTAATGGTGAATGTTTCATTCAGCCCAATTTGATCAGACCCTAGCTCAACTGTAACCTCTTGAGCTACAACTTTCCCAGCAAAAAAGGAAAGGACGAATACCAAAACAGAAGTTAGTAGCGTTTTAGTCATGGTTGCGAAATTAAGGATTAATCCCAATCAGGGTAGCTTATTTTACGCAACAACGGAGGAAAAGCCTCCGTATGGTAAATAAATATCTTAATTAACCTTAAACTCTTTTAGCTATGATAGAATATGTAAAGACCATTTTGCAGAAAGTGAGTTTCTCGAGATATCTTTTCGAGAAAGAGCTGCGCAAGGGCCTGAGACTTATTTTACCCGCTGAGTTGATGGAGTTTCGAGATTGGTGTTATCGGATGTTTGGAAAAACACACGAACCCATACTCAATCGGTATTTTCAACCGGCCCTCTAAAGAACAATTATTCCCGCCTAGTGCGGGATTTTTTTTGAAAGATTTCTTGATCTTATTATACGCTATTCTACGAGTTTGGAAGAAAAACGGCCTAAAATATGCCTTGAAGTGAAAATTTTGGATGCTTCGATCTTCATTCTTCCGACTTCCAGCCAGATTAATAAATTAGGTTACTCGCAAAATTCCATATATTCATATATCTAGATTTTCACAAGCTCAGTTCAAAATCAATCACTTCCTCCGCTCAAATTCTTTCTTAGCCCCATCCAAAAATTCTACAAAAGCCTGGATATCCGTATCGTAGGCTCTTGGTTTTGCGACAAGTTCCTCATCATGATCCAAAATCACATAATAAGGCTGAGCGTTATTCTGAAAACGGGTGATCTGAAAATCGGCATTCTGCTTGCCAAGCGTTTTTTTGACCTTCCCGTCATATTCGGAGGTGTACCACTCACTCTCAGGAAGCTCCAATCGCTCATCGATGTAAAGTGCCACCATCACAAAATCCTCTTTTAATCGTCTCAAGACCTCCGGATCTACCCATACATTCTCCTCCATTTTCCGGCAATTCACACAGCCATGCCCCGTAAAATCAATCAACAAGGGTTTGCCAGCAGCTTTGGCGGCTCTGAGTGCTTGATCATAGTCAAAGTATCCTTTGATCCCATGGGGAATCTCCAGCAGATCCGCGTATTTGACAGACTCATCCAAAGCATAACCTGCATCATCGGCCATAGCAATCGAACTCCCAACTTTGAACTGCTGTGAAGTCAGTGGAGGCAAGTACCCGCTTAGGTATTTCAAAGGAGCTCCCCATAGTCCAGGGATCATATACAAGGCAATCATCCAGCTGAACAAGGCCATTAAAAGCCTAGGCACACCAAGATATTCCAACGGAGAATCGTGAGGAAGTCTGATTTTGCCTAGCAAATACAGTCCTAGCGCAAAGAAAATCACGATGTGAATGACTAAGAATACATCCCGATCCAAAATCCCCCAATGGTAAACCTGATCAGCGATGGATAGAAATTTAAAGGCCAAAGCCAACTCCAAAAAGCCCAAAACTACCTTGACCGAATTAAGCCAACCTCCAGACTTGGGAAGGCTACTCATCCATCCCGGAAAGACAGCAAAAAGCGTGAACGGAATCGCAAACGCCAAGGAGAATGAGAACATTCCGAGAACAGGTTTGATCAATTCTCCTCCAGCCGAAGAAATCAAAATCGATCCAACGATCGGCCCTGTGCAGGAAAAGGACACCAAAACTAGGGTAAAGGCCATAAAGAAAATCCCAATCAAGCCTCCTTTTTCTGCCTTTGCATCCACCTTGTTGACCAAGCCCGAAGGCAGGGTGATCTCAAACAATCCCAAAAATGCCAGGGCAAAAAAGATGAAAATCCCGAAGAAGAATAAGTTGGGAAGCCAATGTGTCGCTAGCCAGTTGGCAAACTCAGGTCCCTGAATGGCCGCCACTGCAGTACCGGCTATGGTATAAATTCCGATGATTGAGAAGCCGTAAATAAATCCATTTCGAATCCCGGCAGCTTTTGTTTTTGCTCTTCCGGTGAAAAAACTCACCGTCATGGGAATCATCGGAAAAACGCATGGCGTCACCAGCGCAGCAAGCCCGGCCAAAAAAGCCAAAATCATAAAGCCCCAAAGACTTTCCTCTATGGCTCCTTCCGGTTCAAAGCTCACCTGAACTTCCGAATCTTCCGTGACGCTGGATTCACCTGAATCAACCGAATTGAATAGGTCCGAAGCATTTTGGGAAGAGTCAGTAGCTTCTGAATCCTCTTCTTGGAGGGTAGTCGACTCCGATGCATTTTCGGTAGCAGAGATTTGGCCTCCTGTCACTGTCAGTGAAATGGAAATATCCTCTTCATAATTGATGCACTGCCCAGTGAGGTCAGAGCACATCTGATATTCCAAGACCGCTTGGATAGTTCCTGATTTTTTGGCTGAGATTTTTTGCTCAAAAAGTCCAGAACCCATGAAGTAGGTAATATCCCCTTCCCAGACTTCATCATATTTTTCCTTCGCACCCACTTCCTGTAGACTGCCAATTCGGTCAAAACTCTCGGAATCTTCCAAAATCAGGGTGGTCACCAAAGGGCCTAAATCCGGATCGAATCCGGTTCCATAAATATACCAGCCTGTTGGAATTTTAGCCTCAAACTGCAAGACCGCTTCCTCTCCGGCTTTTGGCTCAGCAGGCGAAACACTCACTGACCATTCAGGAGGAGAGATGATCTGAGCCTCAGCAAGGAAGCTGACCGAAAATAGGCCTATCAGGAAAAAGCTTTTCAGCCAATTGGAAAATTGATTCATACCGAGCTTTCAGGTTAGCATGGAAAAGGAAAATGAAGGAAATATAGTTCGAAATTAGGACTGACTCATCTGACGGAAGTGTCGGAAAAAGGCCGCGATGGTCTCAATTCCTATGAAATAGTTTTGAACCCCGTAATGCTCATTGGGAGAATGAAGTGCATCGGTATCCAAACCAAAACCGAAAAGAATCGGATCTGAGCCTAACTCCTTTTGGAATAGAGCTACAATCGGAATGGAGCCACCCTCTCGGGTAGGGATTGGTCGCTTTCCAAAAGTCTCTTCCATCGCTGCTTCGGCAGCTTTATAGCCGACGGATGTGTCAGAAACTACCGCTGGTGATCCTCCATGGTGACTTCTCACTTTGACCTTCACTGATTTTGGTGCCAAGGAGCGGAAATAGTCTTCAAATAATTTGGCGATCTCTTTCCAGTCTTGATCAGGGACCAATCGCATGGAGATCTTTGCATAAGCTTTGGAAGGAAGGACCGTCTTGGCACCCTCTCCGATATAGCCTCCCCAGATTCCATTGACATCCAAGGTTGGCCGGATTCCTACGCGTTCGATGGTGGTATATCCCTTTTCTCCATGAACCTCATCCACTTCCAGCTTAGCCATGTATTCTCCTAGGCCAAAAGGAGCTTCATTCAATCTGCCACGCTGCTCAGCGGTCAGTTCCTGCACCTTATCATAAAAGCCCGGGATGGAAATATGCTCATTCTCATCTTTTAGCGAAGCGATCATTTTAGCCAAAACATTGATTGGGTTAGCAACGGCTCCACCATAGGTGCCGGAGTGCAAATCGCGATTAGGCCCAGTCACTTCCACCTCCATGTAAGTCAATCCACGAAGTCCCACCGTAATAGACGGATCTTGCATGGAGATCATATGCGTATCAGAAATCAGAATGACGTCAGATTTTAATTTCTCCTTATTTGCCAGGACAAAGCCTTCTAAATTGTCAGAACCTACTTCCTCTTCCCCTTCAATCATAAATTTGACATTGCAGGGCAGGTCTCCGGCAGCCATCATGGCTTCAAACGCCTTCACATGCATGTAAAACTGCCCCTTGTCATCCGCAGATCCTCGGGCGAAAATCGCTCCTTCCGGATGATTTGCAGTCTTTTTGATCACCGGCTCAAAAGGCGGGGAGTCCCAAAGCTCATAAGGGTCTGCCGGCTGCACATCATAATGTCCGTAAACAAGAACTGTAGGAAGATTAGGATCAATGATTTTTTCCCCATAAACAATCGGATAGCCTGGGGTTTCGCAGATTTCAACTACATCCGCTCCAGCCTTTTCAAGGCTATTTTTTACAAATTCGGCCGCTTTGAAAACTTCATCTTTGAATTTAGGATCGGCACTGACAGAAGGAATCCTCAATAGGTCGAGGAGTTCGTTTAAAAATCGATCTTTATTTTCTTGGATTATTTTATTGACTGACATGAGCATGCTTTTAGTGAATGTCCCCAAAATTATCGGATTCGGGAGGAAATGCCTATTTTCCACCGACCTTTTCTTAGTGACAAAAAATACAGAGAGCGATGAAAGCAGTTATTTGCGAAAAATTTGGACTTCCTGAAACCCTTAAATACGGAGAGCTACCTGATCCAAGTCCCGGTCCTAGCCAAGTACTGATCCAAGTCGATGCCTGCGGAGTCAATTTTCCGGATGTCCTCATCATCCAAAACAAATATCAATTCAAACCTGAATTACCCTTTTCGCCGGGCGGAGAAGTCGCTGGAAAAGTAATTGAAATTGGCAGCGAAGTAAAAAACGTCCAAGTTGGAGATAGCGTTTTGGCGCTTTGTGGCTGGGGAGGCTTTGCTGAGAAGGTAGCTGTGGATTCCGACAGAGTTTTCAAACTTCCATCTGGTCTTCCTTCCGAGATTGCGGCCACGACTCTCTACACCTATGGTACCTCCTATCATGCTTTGAAGGACCGTGCAAATCTACAGCCTGGGGAAACCTTGCTGGTATTGGGTGCAGCGGGAGGAGTTGGCCTCGCGGCAGTAGAACTAGGAAAAACAATGGGAGCAAAAGTAATCGCAGCTGCTTCTTCGGAGGAAAAACTGGCCCTTTGTAAGGAAAAAGGTGCCGAACTCACCATCAATTATCAAAAAGAAGATTTGAAGGCTCGCATCAAAGAACTGACTCAAGGCAAAGGAGTGGATGTAGTCTATGATCCTGTAGGTGGAGACTATACCGAGGCAGCCCTTCGAGGAATGGCTTGGAAAGGACGTTATCTCATCGTTGGCTTTGCCAATGGAGAAATCCCAAAAATCCCGATGAACCTTCCTTTACTCAAAGGCTGCTCCATTTTAGGGGTCTTTTGGGGGCAATTTTCAAAACTAGAGTCCGAAAAAAGCTTTCAAAACATCGCCCAATTGATGCAATGGATACAGCAAGGAAAAATCTCTCAGCATATCGGCGGAAGGTATTCTCTGGAGGAAGCGCCTCAAGCTTTGAATGCGATCTTAGAGCGAAAAATGCTAGGTAAGGGAGTAGTCAAAATCAAAGCTTAAATTTTTCAAGATCAAATGACCTCATTGGAGATTCGAGAAGTCAAGGTGGCTGATTTAAAAGATTTGCATCAGTTTGCCAAAGCCTGTTTTGTGGACACCTACGCCAGTCAAAACACGCCGGAGAATATGAGCCTTTATTTGAAAGAGGAATTCTCTGAAGCAAGAATCCTGAAGCTCCTCGAGGATCCCAACATTCAATTCTTTTTTGCATTAAAGGCCGGCCAAATCATCGGATACCTTCAGGTCAATTGGGGCAAAGCACAAAGTGAAATGCTGGATTCTTCCATAGAAATTGCCAGAATTTATGTGGATAAGTCATTTCAGGGAAGGAAAATTGGCAGTCTGCTTTTGAATCAGGCCATTGAATTTGGAAAGGAACTTGGTCTGCAATGGCTCTGGCTAGGCGTCTGGGAAAAGAATACCAGGGCCATGGATTTTTATCAGAAAAATGGATTTGAAATCTTTGATCAACATATCTTCAAACTTGGCGAGGATGAGCAGTTGGATTGGATGATGCGGATAAACTTGGAAAACATGAGTTAACTCACTCTGAAAACGAATTTTTTGTCCCCGAAATCTCATGTTCAAATAAAGTATCGACCTTTGATCGAAAGCTTGGAAGTTAACAGAAGGACTTTCGTAATTTCAGAGATCAAGATTAATCCAAGAATATGAACCACTTTAGAAAATTTACCACAGGGGTATTAATGCTGCTGATGGTTTGGGGAACACCACTTTTCGCCCAAATCACCTATCAAACCCCACCAAAGGCCATCGCCGACTTGGTCAATGCCCCGAGCACTCCCTCGGTGGTCTTTTCAGAAAATGCCGATTGGATGCTCATGCTGGAGCGAGCAGATAATCCATCCATCGAAACCCTCTCACAGCAGGAACTCCGAATCGCAGGAATGCGAATCAATCCTGCCACCTCCGGCCCTAGTCGTAGCAGAGGGATTGAAAATATGAAAGTCCGAATGACTCGCTCCGGGGAGGAAATTCAGATCAAAAACCTACCAGCAAATGCATCAATCGGAGGTATAGGCCTTTCCAATGATGAAAATTATTTGGCTTTCACAAATACCGAATCCGATGGAATCAGCCTCTGGGTGGTAGATTTGACCACTTTTGAAGCCAAAAAACTCACAGACGCCATCCTCAATGATGTCTATGGAAATGTGATGACCTGGACTCCTGACAATCAAATCCTGATCAAAGCAGTCAATCCTGCCAGGGGAGGAATGCCACAGGCACCATCAGCTCCGGCAGGACCCATCGCTCAGGAGACCTCCGGCGATGCAGCACCTAGCCGAACGTATCAGGATTTGCTCAAGGATCCTTATGATGAAAAGCTATTTGCTTACTTCATGGATTCTCAGTTGATGCTCGTCAACCTAGATGGTAGCAAAAAGGCTATTGGCCCAACTGCCATGATCAAATCTTTTGACCTTTCACCAGATGGAAATTACATCCTGGTAGATATCATCAAGAAGCCCTTCTCCTACCTAGTTCCTGCCAGCCGATTCCCATACGATGTGGAGATCTGGTCTAGTACGGGTCAGAAAGTAAAAACATTTGCACAGATTCCGTTGGATGAAGTGCGGCCTACAGGTTTCGACGCTACTGTCACCGGTCCTCGAAGCATCAACTGGCGTGCTGACAAGGGCGCTGTACTTTACTGGGTAGAAGCCCAAGATGGGGGAGATGGAAAAATTGATATGGAAGAGCGGGAAATCGTCTATACACTTGCCGCTCCGTTCAATGGCTCCAATCAAAAACTGGCCACTACTTCCCTTCGCTTTGGAGGGATCGCCTGGTCTACGGATGATTTTGCGATACTCAACGAAAGATGGTTTGGTGCACGTCGGGAAATCCGCTCTGTGATCAACCCTTCCAAACCTTCCCAAGGCAAGCAAGTGATCATCGACCGTTCTTATGATGACATCTACAACGATCCGGGAGATCCGATCTACGAGACCAATGATTTTGGCAAAAGCGTATTGAAAAGAAAAGGAGACTTGCTATTCATGACATCAGAAGGTGGAAGCCCTGAAGGCAGCATGCCTTTCCTTTCTACCTTCAATGTGAAAACCAAAGAGCAAAAGATTCTTTGGAGATCACAGGCTCCTTTCTACGAGCGGGTAGTCAAAGTGGTGGACGAGGATGCCACTGAATTTATCACCTTGAAAGAGAGCACGGATATCCAGCCGAACTATTGGATGGTCAACACCAAAAAGCGAATCGCTCCAATGCAAATCACCGACTTTGCACATCCTTACGAGGGGCTGAAAGGCATCAACAAGCAATTGGTCAAATACAAGCGCAAAGACGGCTTGGATCTATCCGCCGTGATCTACACGCCGGAAGGATTTACCCCAGGAGAAGATGCGCCACTACCGGTATTGATGTGGGCCTACCCACGAGAGTATAAGTCCGCGGCGATCGCTGCCCAAGTTCGTGGTTCCAAATACCGATTTACCAGATTGAGCTGGGGCTCTCCGATCTATTGGGTGACGCAAGGCTACGCGATCATGGATCAAACCGAGATGCCAATTGTGGGTGAAGGTGATAAAGAACCCAATGACTACTTCCGCGAGCAGTTAGTCGCCAATGCAGAAGCTGCGATCGATCATATCGTGGAATTGGGTATCGGAGACCGAAATCGAATCGGTGTCGGCGGGCACTCTTATGGAGCCTTTATGACAGCCAATTTGCTTTCGCACACCGATTTATTCGCAGCAGGAATTGCACGAAGCGGCGCATACAACCGTACCTTGACTCCCTTTGGGTTCCAATATGAGCAACGAACTTATTGGGAATCGCCGGAGGTATATTTCAACATGTCTCCATTCTCCTTTGCTCACAAAGTCAAGACTCCAATTCTCCTGATCCACGGACAAGCGGATAACAATTCCGGTACGTTCCCCATTCAGTCAGAGCGCTACTACAATGCTTTGAAAGGACATGGAGCTACGGCAAGATTGGTGTTTTTACCGCATGAAAGCCATGGCTATGCGGCGAATGAGTCCATTCTACATACCCTGTATGAAATGGATACCTGGTTAGAAAAATATGTGAAAAATAAGAATCAGATCGAGCCTTCGAAATAAAAGAGGAAGAAGATAAAAAGTGGAAGCCCTCCTCAGCTCGTGCTGGGGAGGGTTTTTTTAGTACAAAAAGCCAAAGAGCCACAAAGGGATTATATTCTTTACACCCATTTCGATATCGTCTCTTACCACAAATGAATTTGGTAAATCTTTGAGCTGCTTACTTGATTTGTTTCTTCCACCTATTTCAAATAGCCATTTTTCATTGATCAAAAAATCACCTTTATCAGCCAGATTCACAGTGGAGACTAATTTCAGTTGGTTGGAGAAAAACGTCTCTCGAATAGTTCCAACATTAACATTTTCCTCGCCCAAAGCATACAATAAATTTGAGTTGCTCAAATACAACTTTTCAGGCTTGGTCAGTGCTCCCACGCCTGCGTTGGGTTTATGTAGGGTTTGCAGAATTCTTGCACGCTCAAGTAGATCAAATGCTCGAAGCAAACTAGGCCTGGAAATTCCCGTTTTCTGACTTAATTCAGATACGTTTGGAGTAAATGGCACTGAAGTCGCAATCAAGCGAATCAGTTTTTTCAACTTGAATACCGTCTCATAATCCATATTCTCCACAGCCATCAGATCAACCTCCAAAATTAGCTGTACAGTTTTTCTAAGTTTATCCAAATAAACATCCTTACCCTCTTTGAAAAAGGGATAAGCACCCCATTTGGAGTATTTTTGAAAAAGGGCAACTGGCTGAATTTCTCCGATCAATCGACCTGATAGATCGACGTGATTTTCTATTATTTGATCAAATGAACTGACAGGAAGCGATATTCCCGTCTCCAGTTCTATAAATTCCCGAAATGAAAGCTCCGGCAAAAGGTAACTCACCGCTCTACGGCTGAGGTCTGACTCTCCTTTGTATATTTCCAAAATGGAGGAAGAAGTAAACACCACCTTCAAATCCGGAAAATCATCATAAATCAGTTTGAGCTCTCTTGACCAATTCGGGTATTTATGGATTTCATCCAAAAGAAGAACTTGCCCACCTGTCAAATAAAATGCTTCTGCTAGTTCCCGGATCGAATTCTCCATAAAATACAGGTCATCCAAAGAAATATAGAGACTGGAACCGTCAGTCTTGAGGTACTTTTTAGCATACTGAAGCAATAGGGTGGTTTTCCCAGCTCCTCGGGCTCCATTGATGGCAATCAAGCGTTGATTCCAATCAATCGTCTTCAATAAAAAACGGCTGAATGCTAAGGAGACTCGCTGAACTTTGGTCTGAGAATTTATCAATAATCTCTCCATTGTGTAAAGTACATTTTACACAAAGATATAATTTTTGTAAATCACAGTTTACATTTATACCCTTTTTTTGTTAATTATATTTTACAATTAACCTAAATCCGTTCCCCACATGAAGATCAAAAAGAGAATCCCGAGCACGATACGGTACCAGCCAAAAGCAGTAAAGCCGTGATTGGAAACGAATTTTAGGAATAATTTCACTGCTATCCAGGCAGTTATAAATGCGATTCCAGAGCCTAGGGCCAATAAAATAATCTGTTCCTGGGTAAAAGTCAGCTCAGACTTCAACAGGTCATACCCTCCGGCGGCCATCATGGTCGGCACGGCAAGTAAAAAAGAAAACTCAGTCGCCTGCTTTTTGTCCAAGCCATTAAATACCCCGCCGATGATGGTCGCCGCGGCACGAGAAGTACCAGGAACCATGGCAAGACACTGAAAAAGACCGATGAAGAAGGCACTTCGATAGGAGATATCCTCCACCTCGGCCAGGTCGGAAGTTTGGCTGACCACCTTTTTATCGATCAAAATCAAAATCACGCCTCCCAAAATCAAGGAAACGGATACTACTACTGGATTGAACAGATAGCCTTTGATGAAATCATAAGCCAAAAGCCCCACGATGGCGGTAGGGATAAATGCTGCTAGTAGCTTGTAATAAATTTTCAAGCCTCGAAAAAACCGCTTGATATACATCAGCGCAATAGCCAGAATCGCACCGAGCTGAATAAACACCTCAAATGTTTTCACAAACTCATCCTCGTGAATACCCATGGCAGCCGAAGCCAAAATCATATGCCCCGTGGAGGAAATAGGCAAAAATTCCGTCAGTCCTTCAATAATGGCAATGATGATTGATTGAAAAAGCGTCATAAGAAATCTTGGTTTGCGGGCAAAAATACAAATACCTGCCTGACTGCCTAGTTTTTTTAACAGGAAGAGATTGCTTATCAACGATTTTTTATTTGATTTCTAAAAAATCAGTACCATGAACAAATTCTTATTCCTGATTGCATTTTTAAGCTGCCTCAGTTTCGGATATGCTCAAAACAGTCCTGAAAAAGCCCTGAACTCTTCCATTCAGGAGGTGACGGTATTTCTTCAGGGAGCTCAGATTTTTGAAAAAGCCAGCGGCTCAATACCAGCAGGAGAGTCGGTCGTAGTGATCAAAGGCCTTTCTCCTTATCTCAAGGAGCAGAGCTTGCAAGTGAAGGGACTCGGCAATTTCACGATTCAAGCGGTGAATAAACGAATGGATTTTTTGCAGGAAAAGGATTATAGTAAGGAAGTCGAAGCACTCAAGAAGCAGATTGACGCAATTGAGGCACAGCAGGAGCAAGATAAAGCCCGACTCGAGGTACTCAATGAAAAATCCAATTTGCTGCAAGCGAATAAAAATCTCGGAGGAAGGGATGCCGGTCCCAGCATCACAGAACTACAGCAGGCTATTGCCCTTTTTGAGCGGGAACTTACGGGGATCAAAAAGGAAGAAATCAGCATAGATACCAAAATCAAAAAGCAGGATGGGGAAATCAGAAAACTGCGCAGTCAAATTCAAACGTATCAAGAACCTGAAGAAGAGGCCCGTTCTGAAATTCGTATCCGAGTGAAGGCTCCCAATGCCGGTACGGCCACCTTTGAATTCAATTATCTGGTGGACAATGCCAGCTGGTACCCAAAGTATGACATTCGGGTAAATAGTGTAGGTGAGCCCATCCAAATCGACTACAAGGCCGAAGTTTCCCAAAACACCGGTGTGGATTGGAAAAATGTCAAACTACGGTTTTCGAATGGCAACCCCAATCAAAGCGGTATAGCGCCAGAGCTTCCCAAGTGGGAACTGAACTATGCCCGTCTGACGCGGCGGATGGACATGTCCTTGCCACGACTTCCCGGAACCATATCAGGGGTAGTTTTGGATGAAAACGGAGAGGGCCTTCCCGGTGCGACAGTTTTGGTCAAAGGAAGCACCATCGGTACTTCCACAGATTCGGACGGACGGTATTCGCTGACGCTTCCTCAAAATGCCGAGCGATTGGTCTTTTCATTCATAGGCTATGCAACAGAAGAGGTAGGGATCAATGGTCGCTCTACGCTTAGTTTGGCCCTGGCTCCGGATACTCAAGCACTCCAAGAAATGGTGGTTACGGGATATGCGTCGAAAGCAAAACGTTCTTTAAACGCAAATGCCGCAGAAGACAGACAAGCTGCGTCCCCAATCATCACCTCCTTTATCGAAAACCAAACCACGGTGGAAATTGAGGTGGCCGAACCTTACAGCATTGCCAGCAACGGGGAAAAAAGTCGGGTGGAGTTGAAGAACTATGAGATCCCAGCGCAATATCAGTACAAAGCCATTCCAAAGCTAGAAAATGATGCCTTCTTGATCGCCCAACTAAGCGATTGGAGTCAGTACAGTCTGTTGGAGGGAGAGAGTAATCTCTATTTTGAGCAAGGTTTTGTCGGCAGATCGATTTTGAATACCGGAGCTCTTGAGGACACCTTATCCATTTCTATGGGTCGGGATCGAAGTATCCTGATCAATCGGGAGAAAGTCTCAGAATTTTCTCAAAAGCGAACCATTGGATCGAATGTGACCGAGAGTCGGGGCTATGCCATCACCATCCGAAACAATAAATCTCAGCCTATTTCCATTTTGGTGCAGGATCAGATTCCAGTTTCGGTCAATTCGGATATTTCTGTGGATGCGACCGAACTCAGCAAAGGAAAACTTGACCCAGAGACCGGTATTGTGAGTTGGGAACTTCAAATCCCACCCGGACAGCAGGAAGTGCTCAATCTCCGCTACGAAGTCAAATATCCGAAGCGGGAGAAGGTGATTCTTGATTAGAAAAAAACTTATTCCTCGAGAAACTACTGCCTCTGTGAGTCCACTCACAGAATTCCCCAATCCTTTTGACTCTGGATATTCATAAAAGTGAAGATGCAGCTTCTGGAGAAGCGGGATAACCAAAAAAACAGCGGCCATGAACCGCTGTTTTTTAATTTTTTGAATTCAATGAATGGTTCAGTCTTTCTTTTTTCTTCTAACCGAATCCACTTCTGGAAG
>LJXT01000109.1 GCA_001314815.1 Algoriphagus marincola HL-49 | reverse complement strand
TCCGGAGCATATTGACCCCTTAAGACCGGAATAATTTTGGAAGGAGAAAGTGCCTTCAGGCGCTTGATTCGACTGACATTCCGGCGGATGTTGACCCCCAAAAGTGGGATTCTCGTCCGCGTTCCGGAGCATACTGACCCCCCTGGGTTCTGATTCCGGATCATATTGACCCCTCTTTTTAATGGTTTTGGTTTCTTAGTGGCTTACCAAGCACTAAGCGGAAGACGATGGCCGGAAAACCAAAACCCATGAGTCAGATCAAACAACTCCTCATTTTACACCGTCAGGGACAAGGAATCAAAGCCATTGCCCGCAGCCTGTCCATGAGCAGGAATACGGTGAAGACCTACCTGTTCAAACTCGAAAAGCTGCTCGGTGATCCTTTCGGGGATCTAAGTGTTGGGCAGATCATAGCGATGGAAGAACCGGAGATTTACCATCTGTTCCATCCCGGCAACCCTTCCTACAAGGATACCCGGTACGAGCATTTCAAAAGCCTGCTGGATTACTTCCTGAAAGAACTCGGTCGTACCGGAGTCACCCGGGCCCTGCTCTGGGAAGAGTACCGACAGAGCCGTCCTGACGGGTATGGCTATTCCCAGTTTTGTCATCACCTGGACCAGCACAGTTCGACCAAAGGGAAACCTTCCCTCAGGCTTGAACATGCCCCGGGAGAAAAACTCTACATCGACTTTGCGGGAAAAACCATTCCTTATATCGACCGGGAAACGGGCGAACTGATCCAATGTCAGCTGTTTGTGGCCTGTCTGCCCTTTTCGGACTATTCCTTTGCCATGGCTGTGCCTTCCCAGACGCTCGGAGATTTTCTGTATGCACTGGCCTGCTGTCTGGAGTTTTTGGGAGGGGTTACACAGATCTTGGTCCCGGACAACTTCAAAGCCGCTGTGGTCAAAGCTGACCGGTACGAACCCGATCTCAACCGTGCTCTGGAAGACTTTGCCAGCCATTACCGAATGGCCGTTGTCCCGGCCCGTGCGGCCAAACCCAAAGATAAGGCCCGGGTGGAGAATCAGGTCAAGGTTCTTTATTCCCGTGTCTACGCCAAGCTTCGGGACAGGCAGTTCTTTGACTTGTATTCCCTCAATGAGGCCATCCGGCTTCGGCTCAAAGCCCACAACCAAACCCGCATGAAGCAAAAGGGCTACTGCAGGGAAGAGCAGTTTCTGGCCTCCGAGAAACCCCTGCTTAACCCGCTTCCCACCGAACGCTTTGAACTCCGGCACCATACCGAGTTGACTCTTTCGAAAAACAACCATGTCTATCTGGCCCGTGACAAGCATTACTACAGTGCCCCCCATACCCTGATCGGCAAAAAGCTCAAGGTCATCTACACCCGGTCCATGGTGCAGCTTTATTATCAGGGCAAAAAGATAGCTTCCCACGTGAGAAGTTTTAAAGCGGGAGGATACTCCACGGTCAGGGATCATCTATGCTCCCAGCATCAGCACTACCGTGACCGCAGTCCTGACTATTACCGGAATCTGGCGGCCAAAAAGTCTCCGGTTTTAGGCAGATATGTCGCCGGGCTCTTTGAGCAAAACCGCTATCCCGAACAGCTTTATAAAACCTGTGACGGACTGTTGTTCCTGAGTAGGAAGACCGACTTGACCACTCTGGAAAAAGCCTGCCAGCTGGGAATCGACCACGGGGAGTATTCCTACCGCTTCATCAAAAACGTGCTGGCCAACCACACGGCCCATGAAGATCATTCCGAACCCGAAAAACCTCTTCCTCAACACCGCAATGTCCGAGGGAAGGAGTATTACCAACAACAGAAACTTCAATTTTAACCCCCTAATCGTATGAATCAGATCGAAACACAGATGACCCGGCTCAAGCTCCACGGCATGGCCAAGGCTTGGACTGCACTTAAGGAGAGCCGCAAAAACCAAAGTCTCTCCCTGACCGAAGGACTGGAGTTACTCCTGCAGTCCGAAGAACTCGAAAAGGACAACCGACGCTTCAAACGTCTGGAGCACAATGCTCAGTTCCGATACAAAGCCAGTCTGGAAGAACTCAAACTCGACCGCACCAGAGGACTCGACGACCTGTTGCTGGCATCCCTGGCCACAGGCGATTACCTCACCAAAGGCGAATCGGTACTCATCACCGGAGCCACCGGGTGTGGCAAAAGCTATCTTGCTTCCGCACTCGGACATCAGGCCTGCCTGCTCGGATTCAAAGCAGCCTACTTCAATACCCAGAAGCTCATGCTCAAAACCAAAATGTCAAGGCTGGAAGGAACGGCAATCAAGTTCTTTGACCGTATCGCCAAAACAGACTTATTGATCCTGGACGACTTTGGACTCACCCATCTTGAAAAACAGCACCAGCTGGATCTGATGGAACTCATCGAAGACCGACACGGAAAAAAATCAACCATTATCGTCAGTCAGTTGCCTGTGCAGAGCTGGTATGAAGTCATCGGAGAGGAAACCATCGCCGATGCAATCCTGGACCGTCTCCTGCATTCTTCTTACAGAATTGAACTCACAGGAGACTCTTTGAGAAAAAAAATGTAAAATTGTCAGGCTGTTGGTCTATCCAATACCAAACCATTTTAGAGGGGGGTCAATATCCCCGGAACAGGGGTCAATATCGACCGGAATTTCCAGTGAGCCAAATATAAAGCTCATTATCAAGATCACCTGACCTACTCCAATCGTCATGAGTTTTGAAATATTTGTTAGCAAAATCAACAAATTTGTTCCTGTATTCACCCGCAAAGTCAATTTTCTTTACAACTCGGTTATGTCGGTTATAGACCTGAACAAATCCAATGATAAAGATGACAAGAATGCCTGATATAATGATTGCGGTGATCATAAAGAACTCTCAATTATCTCGATTTCTTCTTCTGTTATGCTGTAAAGTTTATAAATCAAAGTATCAATTTTTCTTTCAAGTTCTAATGTTTCAGCTTTTGAGTCTTTTTCCTTAATCTCCAAAATTTTATCAACTACATTGATGACCTCCTTTAATTCATCTTCTTTAGGTACTTTTATTGGGATCAATCTCCCATCGTTGATTTGTAGTGTATGAGTAGAAGTAATGAAATTCTTAACATAATATGAGATAAATTTTGAATTTAAGCATGCAACCACATATTTGTCAGGAACGATTTTAACAGTACTATGAAGTTTAACTATATTTTTCGAGTAAATTCCCTCGTTAACAAAAAATGACTTTATTCTCGAAGTAAAATAATCAACCCAAGCAAACCCTGTTTTTTTAAAATAATTGTGCCCTTGCCATCTTGAATTTGTCACTTTACCTTCGGAAAGCTCTTTAACTGATTGATTAGACCATGATATAGCTTCAGTAAACGGTAATCGCCAGGTCAATCCCTCAGAGTTTCCTTTATAATAATTTACCCAAGACTCGTATTTTGTTCCCTCTAATTTTTCAATTTCGGTAAGTTGACTAAACGGCAACACTTCATTGGTAAATTTTTTCTTATAAATAAAAAATTTACCAAAAATATCAGGCTTGGATCTCTTTCTTTTAATTTCTTCTGCTTGCTCATAATAATAATCAATATTCTTCTTTAGATCATCTATGGAAAGATTATTAAAACCATTTTTATTTAGCTCTTTTAGGAACTTCTCATTAATTCTATCAGAGTCTTTAGAATTATCCACAATTTGAGCAATATACTTACTATTGTTTCCCGTTACTAAACCTTGCTCACCTTCAGAAATAAGTCCTAGTAAAGTAAGGTCAGATTCTTTAAGATTTGATAGGTATTTATTGAGTTCTTCCTCTTTAGATTTTTTTCCTGTTAATTGTTTAGAAAATCTATTACTAATCTCTTTAAGCTTTTTGTTTATTTTATTATGAATTTCAAAATTTGTTTTTGTAGGTATGAAAAACCTTTTAAAAATATTGTTTTCGTATAGATCTGAATCTGAAGTAAATGAATCATAATTAATGTAATCATTTGGATTAGGTACAAACGCCATTTTAGTGTTATTTTTGTGGCTACCTCCAATTTCCAGAATCATGGTCTCTACATATGCGTCTTCAAAACAAAATCCGCTATATGTGTATTTCTGATAGTTTTCTTTCAAAAGAATTTCTCTAAACTTTTGTCTGGAGGAAAGGGTGAAATAAGTGTTTGGTGTAATCAGAGTTATAAGCCCTCCTTTTTGAGTAATTTTTTTTGATTCATAAGTGAAATATACATACAAGTCATCTGCCTGATTATACTTGGTTTTGAAAAATTCTCTTTGTGCTTTGTCTAAATCTCTGTTATAGATATAGGGAGGATTCCCTATTACTACATCAAAACCCACAAAATCACCGTCTTCATTCAAAATCTCTGGAAATTCAAAGCGCCATTCAAAAGCGTTTTCAAATATTTGATTATTTTCTCTTTCGTCTCTTTCTTCTTCGAGTTTCTTTAGTGACTTAATCGCTGTTTCTAAATCATTGAATAACTGACTCGGCACTTTTGACCCCCATTGTTTTTGAGTGTTAATTTCAGTTGCGATTTTATCTACTTTTCCTCTAGCTTTTGAAAGTTTTCCTTTAAATGGAGTATCAATATTTGTCTTAAAATCACTTTTAATGTCAGAAATCAATCGCTCCATTTCTCTTTTCTGCTCCTTGTTTCCAGCATTTCTGTAGGTGTCTACCGCTATTCGGTAGCTGTCAATCGACCATTTACTTTTCTTTAAGGCTTGTTTCAAGTCAGCATCAATGTCAAAGCGACTGACTAAGGAGTTGCCACACTTAATGTTGATATCAATATTGGGTAGAGTTTCTAGCTCGGTGGCATTTTTATAGTAGGCGTTTTTCAATAGCTCAATCCATAGACGCAATCGGCAAATCTTTACCGAATTTGGGTTAATGTCCACACCGAAAAGGCAGTTCTCAATGATGGTTTGCTTCTCGTGAAAAAGCGCTTCCTGAATACGCTGACTCTCTCTGCTGTTTGGATTGTAGTCGAATAGTTCTCCTTCCTCGTCCGTGACAATGAGTTCGTCATTTACCACCTCTACCTGATATTCCTTGAGTCGTTTTCCCTCTCGGTCTTGCAGAATTTTCAGGTCGTTTTTGACGGCGATCATTTCATTGAGTGCAGACACCAAGAAGTGACCGGAACCTACCGCCGGATCGCAAATTTTCAGACTGTTTACAATCTCATTGGCTTCTTTTCTATCTTCAATTTTGTCGTAAAGGTCTTCAAGGTTTTTGCATTTCCAGTCTTTGGAATCGTTGAATTTCTGAACAATCGCCTTACGAATGGTTTCACGGCACATGTACATCGTGATGAAACCTGGCGTGAAGAATGAACCGTCTTTGTAACCGTTTATTTTCTCGAAAATCAAACCGAGAACAGAAGCATTGATCAGCGACTTGTTCTCTTCTTGAATTTCTTCCGAGCCTTCACTGCTGAAGTCGTATGCATTCAGAAATTCAAACAGGTATTCAAGTGTATTGAGATTTCCCGTTCGTTTTTTCCCGTTTTGGTCTTTGAGGACAGTAGACGAAATGATTGGAATCGTCTTGTCGTCTCTCAGGTTGCTGATGAAAAGCGTGTCTTGTTCAATGTCAGTTGGCTCAAAAAGCGAAGAGTTGAGATAGGGGACTTTTTCAAAGACTTTGATTACATCCTCGTTTCGCTCATCGTGTTTTCTCGCCAATACCTGAAAAAATAAGCTGTTTAGGTCGTCGTAGTTCTTGACCTTGTCAAGGTTTAGAAAGGAATAGGACTTATCTCCCTTATGATAGGTGATCAATTGGGCTTCCAGCAATTTGAGGAAGAGGATCCGGTTGATCCAAGTGATCGAGAGTTCAAGCGCAACATTGAAAAGTCTTTCTTGTTGGTCTTTTCCAAACTGGCTTGGCTTTTCTAAGCGGCTGATTTTGTCCAAACTGTCCAGCTGGATTATAGCATCCTCCAAGAAGGTTCCGGTATGTCTTTGACCAGGCTTGTTTCGTTCAATTAGTTTCTTGCTGCCATCTTTGATTTCCGTCAACCCGATAATGTGAAGCAGCTCGCTATAAAATCGCTTATCAAGGCTGTTGCTGTCGTTGGTAAAGGGAAGCTTTAAAAGATGCTCTGGAGATAAAAGCTTAAAAAGAGCAATTAACTTATTGTCGTCCGACTTGTCCTCATTTCGAAGCGGCTTTTGATAATCCTGCAAATTGAAGTAGGTGAATTCAATTTCGGTTTTGATCTCGTCAATAAAGGGTTCAGCAATTTGCTTATAGAAAAAGTCGGTTTTGGTGTCAGCCAGTCTTCCTCCTTCAAAATCCTGAAACTGCTTCACTAGTTTCTTGTTTTGGGCAAAGAGTCGATCGAAGGTCGTTGCGTCAAAAATGAACCATTCATTGATATTGGTGATAATCAAATGCTTGGTTTCGAGATTGTTTTGGGTGATTCTTTCTCGGAGGTAATAGAGTACTAATTCTTGAAAAGCCTTTGCGTTTAGCTTTTCAGTGGAAACCATCTCGGTTCGATTGGTCGGCTTTTTCGTTTCGATGATTACACCAACCGAACTTTTGGCTTTATCTCCGTTATGGATTACCAGGTCATTTCTCCCTTTGGTATTGATAAAGTGATTTGGGTCGTAATAGGTCTTTTTGAGGAAGTCAATGACGAGATTTTTATGAAACTCTTCGGACTCTGTATCATTGGTTCTGTCGAGCAGTTGGATTAGATTGGTCTTGAAACCTTCGATTTCAGCCCTGATAGGTTTTACTTTCAGAAAGGCTTTATTCAGCGCCTTCCTCGGTTTCAATTTTTTTATTTCCATTTGCTCTGGGTCTTTTAAAAGTTCTTCAATTTAATGTTTTCTTGGAGAGGGAGGGTAACGGTCTCGGCTAAGAAACGTAAGGCTTTCGAAGCGATTACCTGTCCGCCACCACAAAAGTTTATTAAATGCACAGACCTTGCTTTTACCACTTCACCCACTATTGTTCTTATACAATGTTGTACGCTGGCTTTTTTAAACATTTTTCAAACTTGGATTTTGTTCAGTGTAAAAATCTCCAACTGTATATTTTTCGATATTCAATTCGTCAGGGATGAAGGAAGTCGTATATATCATTTGATATTTCTCTGTTTCAAATTTCTCCGCCTCTTCTACAAGTATTCTTTGAAAATTTTCTGCCCTTATTTTTTCAATTCCTTTATCTTCCATATTGTCACAGAAAATAAATCTAGGATATCTCATTTGGTCAATACTAAGTGATGCTAGAAAAATTGAGTATCTAGCTGAAATTTTAAGATAAAAGCTCGAACTTGCAGAGTACTTTGCGTCTTTATCAGAAATATATGCCATATTATTTCTGAAATCAATGTGAAACTCTTTTGCTTGATAGAAGTCTTCTTGTCTTTTTAGGTCATTATTCAATAAGTATGTACCTTCTTTCTCAATGTCTTGCTTTATCTCAATTTTAAGTTTTTCTTGCTCTATTGTTATTTTATCAATAGAGTATTTTAAAGTCTCTACTTCCTGCTCTAATTCCGTTTGTAGCTTAATTAAACTTTGATAAACCTCTGCGTTTTCATAAAGGGTACGCAGTTGAATTATTTCTCCTTCTATAAAGCCCTTATCAACATATAGTTGGTCTAGTTTTTCTTGTCTGACCGTTTTAACATCATTAATACTGCTATTTACTTTTTGTTGTAAATGGAACAATTTTAATTTATCTGATTCTAGTTCAGCTTCTAATTCTAGTAGTTGTCTTTTTTTAATAGATATGAGATTTATCGATTCTCTTATCTGAAAATCAATCTCTTGTTCGATTTTTTTTGCTTGGGTAATTCCAAAACTATCGTCAATATCCGTTTTACACAATTTACATACATTGGTACTTTCAATAGGTTCTATTGGTGATAAGCATTCAGGACAATTCTGAATTGGAAAATTACCTAAAAGGTCTCTTGTTAATATAGACTTGTTTAAGGCTTTGAGTTTGTTTTTAAGTGCTTGTATGAAATACTCAGTATCCTCGATTTCGTAATAAGAATTCTTTAATCTTTGTTCCGAATTTTTAACTTTTTTTCTTTGATAAATAGTTTCTTCATTCAGTTTTTCAAAGTCGAGCTTTGTATTTTTGGTAAATCGGACTTTATTTTCTTCATTTTTTAATCGAATGATTTCATTCTCAATTTCACTAATTTCTTTTTCTTTTTCTGAAATTCTTTGTGTTAGATTGCTTGGTATTAAGTCAAAAGGATTTTGAATAAAACGTTTAATAACTTTAATTTCTCTTTTAATGTCTTCTAATTCTTTATCTGCTTCGACTTTTCTTTGTTTCTTGTCATAGAGTTCTTGTCTATATACGCCAAGCAGTAAATCTGCAACGGTTTCTCTTGTCAATGTCGTATCAAATTCTTCGTAATAGAACAATGAATTAGTTGGCGAATCTTGGTCTAAATATAGTAGTCGTAAAATTTGGTGAAAGGTGATATTATTGTCGCCTTTGACAATTGGTAAGTTTAAGTTTTCAAATAACACATTAGAAAAACTTTTCTTGTTGTCCGTAGTGTTGAAGTTAAACTTTTGCCATCCTTCACTTTCTTTTTCAGCAAATTCTAACTCTCCCCAATAAATGAACATTCCCTCTGTTTTATTTGCCTTGCCAAAATTGTTAAGTTTTATTTCACGTTTAAGGGTTAGAATAGCACCGTTAATCTCAATTTCTGCAATAACGTATGAACATTTTTTTGCTTCTTTAACCCAATCATTGAAAGCTCCACCAAGAGCATAGAACATAAAATGTGTGATAGTAGATTTACCACTACTATTATTACCTCTTATAATATTTACTCCTCTATGAAACTTTTCATCATAGGCGATTTTACCATTTCTGGTGTAAATTTTCATTCTATTTAAAAAGAGGTTGTTACGCATCGTATTTACTTTCTAATAAGCCGGTTCTACTTTTCAAGCCGTCAATTCCAAATAATGAAATCTGATAGAAATGACTTGTTAAAAGCTTAATTGCATTTTCTTCTTGAACACTTAAATTTTTAAAATCTTCGCTGTAATCAGAAAATATGTCTTTATTGACGTTCGATATTCTATTTTCTTGTAGATAATCTTTATTTATAATCCCATAAGAAGCAAGGCATTTTATAGCTGTCATTTGGTAAGGTTTGATCTTTTCAAACATTTTTCTATCATTGATAACTATTTCATATGGATTGTCTTCTTTCAAAATAAAATTTCGTATTATTTGTTTAACATCCTTCTCTTCTCGTTTCAAACGGATTTTGTCCATTTTATTTGGATATAGTAAATAATAATCCCAAATCCTTAGTCTGTCTATTTCAATCAATCCATCGTGCTTAAAATGAGCTAATAGTTTAATCATTCGATAAACTGTGTGGTATAAGTCAAATGCTTTTTGATAGACAATCATACTTCCCAATTTATATGGCAATTACCTGTTAAATAATGAAACATACCTTGTATTTCTGTTGATGACAAACCAATAATGTCATCGCATCCTTCGGATTCAATTAAATCTAAAATAGGTTTTACAACGTCTCTAGATATTGTTGATAATATCTCTCTTTCAGGAATACCCTCTCGCAACATTGGTTTGATTAAATGAATGTACTTTTCAAGTACAATAGCCAAAATAAACGCAAAAATCTCTTGGGCTGGCTCGTAATTTTGATAATAAACAAGTTTTTTATGAAACTCTTGTTTTAGCCAAGCAAAGTCTTCATACAAATAACTTTTGTTCGCATTTTTTAACTTCTGTTCTAAACCAACTGTATCTCTGCGAGCTGTATATCTTTTTAAATCATCTGATATCTTCTCTATTTCCTCACTATTATCAACACTAGCTTTAAGTTTTTCAAATAATGATGAGAGCTTCCCATTAGAACCATAGAAATTATTTGTTTGGGATTTATCATCGCCTCCAACAATCTTATTTCCCGAACCTTCAATGTTCGCATTATTTTGATTAGTCCTTTTTACCATTAGTTTTTAGAGTTGTCGTCTCCACCTATTACTTTATTTTTATTGCCTTTGATACTGATGTTGTCTTGACTTGATTTTGAGTTTCGTTTCCTTGATTTATTAATTGAAATCAGTGCACCGCCAATTATTGCGGTCACTAAGGCAACTACTGCTATGATTATTTTTGTCATATTGTCTTCCATAGTTTTCTTTTTTCAGCTTGCGTACAACGTTTTGCAGCTACCCGAAGGTGGCGATTTCGAAGCACTTCACTGTCAACCAAGCACGAACTTTGATAGAAGCACAAAGCTTGATTTAACCACTGAACCGCCACTTTTGGGTAGGTGCTGTTATGCCCAGTTTTTCTATATGTCGAAGTTGTGAGCATTTGTCGTTTGGTTAAAATTTATTTCTATTGGAGTTCCTGTTAATGTCTCTTTAATCATAATTTGACAATTAAAAGTTCGGTCTTCGTTTATTGTCAACGATTGTAAATCCAAAATTTGGTTGTACAAAGTATAATTCACCTTGGCATTTCTAGTAAGGTCATCAGCATTATTTACTTCTTTCTTTGCAATGCCTGTCTGAACCTTATGAATCCACTCAAATATTTCAAACTTTATGTGTTTCTTGATTTCAATTTCAATAATTGGAACAGCTTCCTTTAAAATGGTGACTAGATTTTGATAATTTACTTCTATTTCAGTTGAGCTAGCCTGAAGTAAGTAATCCCTTTCTGTATGAAACCAAACGTCTTTATTTGTGATATTTAAAAAGTCAATTGTAGATTGAGTGTAATAATGTTCGATTTCACCTTTAGGAAATATGAATGTTTTACAAGCCTTGAAGGCATTGAAAATTTGATTGTTTCGTCCTATTATTAAATTAAGAATAGCAATGTTCGGGGCATCTAAAAGAGTTCTTATGTCCGCTTCGTGTTTTGAAATGGCAAGTAATGTTGATACTCTTTTTGTATGTTCTTCTTCTGGAGTTAGTGAACCTAGTTTTGCCTTTAATTCTACAAGGTGTGGTATTGTAGTTTCTTGAGATAGTAATCTAGTAGCTATTGAACTTAATTGTGTTTCAATATCACCAATTTCATTTGAAAGATTTGCTCCAATACCTTGTTGCTGGATATAGGTTTGCGAACGTTCATCTTCACAAACTACTCTTCTTAATCGACCTCTAAAAACTGCGTCCAAGTCAGCAATTATTCTGCAATTAATTTTTAAAGATTTACAAAGCTTGTAAAAAACACCAAGTTCGTCTTTTCCTCCAACATCAATAATACAAGAGCCGGAAGCACCAATATTTATTCCTATTTTCTCAAATAATATAGAAATGATTTGTTGGTCTGTGTATCCCTCAACAAAAACAGGATTTGGGGAGAAGAAAAATTGCTTGTGATGTGTGTTAAATCTCGGCAAAAATTTCTTCAAAATAAACTGGTCATCAGCATCGAGTTCATTGACATAGGTCGGAACCTTGTTCAAATGGCAAACTAGTATATTCTTTAAGTCATCTAAAGATTTTAGGTCAATGAAATAAGGCGAATGAGTAATAATAAAAAATATTTTTTTTGTTGGGTCTTCAATTGGATTTCCTGCAATCTTTCGTATCTCCTGCAAAAAGAATGATTGAAATTGAGGATGAAGATGTAGTTCTGGTTCGTCAAATATTATACAGTTTTTTGTCGGGTCGTATAAAAAAGTCAACAAAGTAATAAGCTCTTTTAATCCATGACATTCACTTTCACTAAGATTATACTCTGCACCAGCCTTTATATTTTGCATTTTGGGCTTCAAAAATCCACCCTCTTCCACCAGTCTTATTGTCTTTCCGAAAATATCTGATAGTAATGCTTCAATTTTAATTCTTATGTCAAGTCTTTGTTTTAGGATAATAATCGCAGATGACGATAAACCTGTGTTTTCCGCTCTGTTCTTATAGTCTTCTAAATGCGTAATATCAAATCCACGGTGAAGTTGTCCTCCTCCAAATCTCCCTTCTTGTTGTTTTTCTAATCCAACAAGTCGCTCTGCATTCAAATATCGAGGTGTGAAGCCTCCTCCATTAAAACGAGCTTTTATTTGTTCTGCTAATAGTGACTTTCCTGTGCCATTAGGACCGACAAGATAATTTATATACCCCCATTCATTTTTGATGAAATGTTCTTCACCCCATAAAAGTGGAATTGTAATGTCTATGTTTTTTGCAATCATATTGTCGTTCTAAAATTTGGCATAACTTATTTATTTATGCACTTTTAGTGTGTTTATCCCTCTATTTTGGGTGCATAAATGCACCTTTCTCTCTTTTTATCCCAAATCTTCCAAAGTCTAATTTAAGCTTTGCTGATCCATCTGATTTTAATTGATTTGAAAAACTCTCTCCCTTCTCTTTTCCATAGAAAAGCTTTTCAAACTAAGAATCTATACCATAAACTGGGTAATTTTTGATTTTCTCGTTGTCCGCCTTTTCCGATTTCTATCATTTTGGTGACACCAACGAAATGATCTGATTCCTTTTCTCCTGAGTTTTCACAGGACTTTACTGCTTTTTGAATGGTGTTGGTGAAGTTTCTCCAATCGGAATAACCTAATATTTCTTGGAGCTCCCTACTGCTCCAGCATTCAATTCCGTCAAGATTGTAGCAGGCATCTTCAAATTTTTCGATAAGTTCAGATATCAACTCTTTCTTCATAATACAAGTTGGTTTGACTCCATGAACCACCCAAATCCGGCGAATAGCCGATACAGATGTTCTTTTTATCCTTCTTTCATAAAATCATCGAAAGAGGGCTTAAAGATTGTAGGATTTGCCTGGACAGATGAATGAAAATCCCGCTTGTCCCCCTATCCTTTTCCCTACCCATTTTCAATTCATCCAAAAATCTCCCACTCTCTCTCCCAAAGAAAAGCATTTCAAACTAAGAATCTATACCATAAACTGGGTATTTTTTGAATTTTTCGGACATAAATTGAGAGAATTTGAAAGTGTTGATGGGAGTTATGGATCTGGCGTAAGGATGTATGGTCCGGCGTCTGGAGACGCAGGACAGCAGTCCAACATAGGATCCAGCGTCTGGAGACGCAGGACAACTGTGCGAGGAGACTCGGCTATTCGAGATTTGCAATCTCGAATCCAGTATCGTAGGATTTTCAATCCTCCGTTTTCTCTGTGGTAAAAATGTCTTGATAAGTCTGGCGATGGTCTTTGTTATGCTTTGGTTTTTTACAACAGTGCATGGAGGTAGTTGGCTGTTTCTACTAGTCCATTCTTCCTCAATCGATCCAAAATTTCAAATTCGTCTAGGTTTGGATTTCTTCTATTCAGCACTAGTGCTCTGAATGCTGAAATGGCCAATTCATGGTTGAGGTCTATGGTGTCCGTCAGGAAGTCATCAGCAGTTTTGGCTGTCAGTCCAAAAGTGCTTAGGTATTCATTAGGAAAATCCTTGATATTATTGGTTACGATCACATTGGCGTTCGTTTTTATGGCTGCTGCGAGTACGTGCCGGTCTTTTTCATCTGGCAATGTGAGTGAGTCAACCAGGGATTCATAATTATCGACCAATGCATCAGGAAATGCTTTTTGTGCTTTTAAAACTCTCTTTCTGATTTCTTCTTCTGGTATTCCTTTACGTTTCATAACACCTTCCCATTCTGAAAAAATATGCTTGCTCCATTTTGGTGTAAAAAGATCATAGGAAGCGAACCAAAAAAGCAAATCCCTGATGTCAATCGGGTAGATGACATTCGTATCAAGCACGCATGTAAACCGTAAACTATGAATCATATAAACCGGATTCCTCGTCAGCTTGCATGATTTCCGCTAACAGCTGCCTTTGTTTTGCTTTCAGTTGCTTCTGGTATTCGATGACATCTTGGTACTTGATTCGCCTATGCTTGCCTACTTTGGTAAACTTGATTTCTCCCTTTTCCAAAAGTTTGATCAAATGAGGTCTTGAGCAACCCAGTAATTCTGCTGCAGCTTGAGTTGTGATTTCAGTGGCAATTGGAACTATTGAAATGGGCCTTCCTTGGCTCGTTTCTTTTAGGATTTTTGCTAAAAGCTTTAGCGCATTTAGAGGGATTTTGATGCGCTCATTTGTCTCCTCGATCTCTATTTCAGGATAATCAGAGTGAATTTGTTCTAGGGTGGAGGCCAGAGCATCATAGGATTTAAGCGCAGCTTTCTGTTCTTCCTTTGTTGGTCGTTTGATTTCTTCTATACTATTCATTTCCATTTATTTGTGTGTAATACAAATAAACGAAATAACCGAAATAAGTTTTGTTTATTTCGATTATATTTTAAAAACGGATGGTTGGTTTTTCAGTTATTCGAGATTTGCAATCTCGAATCCAATATTGCAGCATTTTCAATCCGGGATATCTGTTATGCTGCTTTTCCGAAAGCAGCATTGGATATCAGCACATCTTAGGGCAAGTCTCAGGATTTACGTACCTGCTGATTTCCAATAAGGTCTCCTAACTTTTTTAGCAATTCGGAAATTATAGGACCAGACATCGGCAAAGTTAAATACCGCCTTTTGAGGAAAAACCATCTTCTTTTCTCTTCGTTCTTTTGGCTTGACCCAAAAGAACCAAAAGGTCAAGACACAGCAAAGCTTCCACCGCACAAGGCCGGACGCTGGCTCGCGGCTGTGTCATCCCCCGCGCCCATTCTAATTAAGTTTCCGTGTTACACTAGGGCAAGTCTCAGGATTTACCTACCCAATCCTAGCGCAAGTCTCAGG
>LJXT01000108.1 GCA_001314815.1 Algoriphagus marincola HL-49 | reverse complement strand
CTCGGCTCTCTGTATTGAGAGAAGGTAAAAGATTTCTTAAACTATCGACATTAACTTGCTGGGCCAGTCCAAGTGGAATGCTTGCAAAGACCAAAAAACAAAAAAAGAGGCAGTTTTTGAAAAGCTTATTACTCACAAACAATGGATTTTGCTTCCAAAGATACTGATATCCAATAAATGTGAAATTCTTTTTTCAATTAACGTGAAAATCTCATTTATAGGATTTAAGCACAAAAGACTTTACTTTTTTAAATATTCCCAATCCCAATCTTTGTTCATTCGGCTGATGGCATGGTGGGCTGTCAAATCATATTGACAAGGAACTATCGAAACATAATTATTGGCAATAGCCCACTCATCATTATCTTCTCCTTTGTCAAAATTCACAAAATTACCTGCCATCCAGAAATACTTTCTTCCATTAGGATCGAAACGCTCCGAGAACTCCTCTTGCCACTTTGCATCAGCCTGTCTACAAAGCTTGATACCCTTGATATCTTCATTTTGCTTTGGAGGAAAGTTCACATTCAATGCAACTCCTTTCGAAAGCCCTCTTTCCAAAACCTGAGTAGCAATTTTCTCAACCCAAGCCTCCACATGGGAAAAATCTGCTTTGGATGAATAATCGCAAAGAGAAAAACCGATGGAGGGATACCCTTCCAAAGCTCCTTCGATTGCTGCGGACATCGTTCCTGAATAAAGTACTGAGATGGAAGTGTTGGAGCCGTGATTGATCCCGCTGACGACCAAATCCGGAGTACGGTCTTTGAGCACATAATGCTTGGCGAGCTTGACACAATCTGCTGGAGTTCCACTGGCACTGTAGGCTTTTACACCTTCAAAAATCTCCTCCTCATAGAGACGCAGAGTTTCTCCAATCGTGATGGCATGTCCCATTCCAGACTGAGGGCTATCTGGCGCGACAACTACCACTTCACCCAATTTTTTCATTACTGATACGAGAACTCGGATTCCTTTAGAGGTAATTCCATCGTCATTTGAGACGAGAATAAGCGGTCTTGACATTAGTTTTTGTTCAATTCGTTGTAATAAGCAGCAATTCGAAGCAAATCTCCTCGCTTATCGTGCTCCAGACGATTTTTCCTCATGAAAAGACTTATTTCATCGTCATGACCTGGAAGCATCGCAAAAAGATCCTTTTTCTTCATGCTGTAACGTTGGATTTGATTGTCTTTAAAAAAATAATAATTGAAGGCTAAGCGATAACCAATCATATTTTGAGGTCCCCAGAATGGATTCATTCCCACAGGTCCCCAAGCATTCATGTTTCTAGAGTCCGTGGCAATATATTCTCTACATAAAAGTGCGATTTCTTCTCCTTCGGTAAGCACCTCAAAGAAGATAGGCGTCTCATAATCGCCATTCAGTGAATAGGGAAGACTGTAAAATTTTCGAAGTCCACCATAGATATCATCTAAGATTTCAAAATAAGTAACATTAGAAGCTGTGAAGGTCGAGATAGTCTCTACCTGCAGCTGCACGAGATTATTATCCAAATCATATTTCACCAAACCTGAATAGACTTGACCATCGGTAGTATGAATATTTCCTTTATGCCAAATCTGGGAGGGAAATTGATTTTGGGCAATCAGAAAGCTACCACTCATAAGCATGAGTGCTAGAGTAAGGATATATGATTTAATTATCTTATTCATATCTTAAGATACGATTTTGAGCGTGTTCAGTTTATGATCTTTCTTAAAGAATTTTTTGAACTACTTGAGAATATTATGTCCCATTTTATCCCGTTTGGTTCTCAAATAATTCTCATTGTGGGGATTTGGAGCGATTTCGATGGGTACCTGCTCCACAATCTCCAAACCATATCCAATCAGACCTACCCGTTTTTGCGGATTATTTGAAATCAATCGGATTTTTCCCACACCCAAGTCTCTGAGAATCTGGGCACCTACTCCATAGTCCCTGCTGTCCATAGGAAGACCCAATGCTAAGTTGGCCTGCACAGTATCCATGCCTTCCTCTTGAAGCTTGTAGGCTTTCAGCTTATTGATCAAACCGATACCACGGCCTTCTTGGTTCATGTAGAGAATGAGCCCCTTTCCTTCTTTTTCTACCATTTCCATAGCTGCGTGAAGTTGAGGACCACAATCACATCTACAACTTCCAAATATATCCCCGGTCACGCAGGAAGAATGCACTCTAACCATGATTGGCTCATCCTTCGTCCAAGTTCCTTTGATTAGCGCAAGATGGATTTCTTGGGTGTTTGTTTGTCTAAATGCGATCAAGTCAAAATCCCCCCAAGTGGTAGGCATTTCAACACCTATTTCTCGCTTAATAAGGGATTCATGTTTGATTCGATACGCAATCAAATCCTTGATCGATACTAATTTCAAATCGAATTGCTTAGCAACCTCGACCAAATCAGGCAACCTAGCCATGGTACCATCCTCATTCATGATCTCCACTAGGACACCTGCTGGCTTGAGACCTGCCAAACGTGCAAAATCGATAGCTGCCTCTGTATGTCCTGCACGACGAAGCACTCCGCCTCGCTTGGCTTTCAGTGGAAAAATATGTCCCGGCTTCCCTAATTCACTAGGGTCAATAGCATCATCCACCAATGCCTGAATGGTTTTGGCCCGGTCCGATGCTGAAATACCTGTGGTACATCCATGCCCAATCAAATCGACTGAAACGGTAAAAGGTGTCTCAAAGGCTGCCGTATTATGACCAACCATGAGCTCCAGGCCAAGTTTCTCACAACGATCCTCCACCAGAGGCGCGCAGATAAGACCACGGCCATGCTTTGCCATGAAGTTGATGATTTCAGGAGTGACTTTTTCTGCAGCGCATACGAAATCACCTTCGTTTTCACGGTCCTCATCATCTACTACGATAATGACCTTTCCATCCTTTATGTCTTCGATGGCTTCCTCAATGGAGTCCAATTGATAATTTTCCACGGATAATTTTTTGAATAAATGAGTGGACAAATTTACGTCCTTTCGATTCTAAAACAGACCATTGCCAAAGAAAGTTTGGTTTACCCAATAACTATCCCCAGTTCTCGGTCAATCTGTATATGTACCTGCTTCAATCCCATATAAATCTCCTGAAGCTCGGTAATTTGCTCGTCTGTGTACTGCTCCGAGTGAGCATTTTTAATTTTCTGTAGTGCCTCTTCCATCATTTTCAGGACAAACTTGCGTTTATGCCTCAGGATGGACTTGTAACTCGTCAATGTAAGATCATCTTCTTCTTTTGGGATAAAAATCTGAAATTTATCAGTCCAATGTACCGATGCTTCTCTGCGTGGAGTGATCAAATCGATGACCTCATTTCGAATTTCTACATCACCCAAAGTCAGGAAATAATCCGAATCCACTACCTGACCATTTACTAAATTCTGTCTGAAAAGGTCCAAAATTTTAGCATAAAGCGGGTGGTGGATGGTAAGGTCTTCTGTTTCAGCGAGCAGGTACTGGCAAAGATTCAAAGATTCCCCATCGAGTTCTTTTAGTCCATAATTTAATAGAAGACGAATCAACTCCCTTTCTTGAATTTGGAGAGCCTCAGAAACCGAAAAACCCTCCTGCTCTACTGAAAGCAAGTCTTCAACCGCAGCTTCTTGTTGCGCTACTTCTTCTGATTTTCGATGATAATCCCGTTGTACCTTGAGCAGGATTTTATTGACCTCTGCATAGATGATTCCTTCCTCAATATCCAAAAGCGAGGCAGCTTCTTTGGAATAAACTGATCGGATGATCGGATCTGGTATTTTGGCAATACTCTGGACGACCTCCCGGATCACCTCTGCCTTACGGATTGGATCCCGCTCGTATTCATCCCGATACAAGTTGATCTTGAAACCGATAAAGTCTTTGGCGTTTGCAGCCAAGTAATCTTGAAATGCCTGGGATCCTACCTTTAGAGAGTAGCTATCCGGATCTTCTCCATCTGGAAAAACAACAGCCTTGACTATCAATCCACCTTCCAACAGCAAATCTATGCCCCTGAGAGAAGCTTTAATACCGGCGGCATCTCCATCATATAATACGGTAACCTGATCGGTGAAGCGTTTGATCAGTTTTATTTGTCCTTCGGTGAGGGAGGTACCTGATGAAGCCACAACATTTTCGATCCCCGAAAGATGCATCGATATCACATCTGTATATCCCTCCACCAAAAAGCAATTGTCTTTTTCCCTGATGGATTTCTTTGCCTGAAACATGCCATAGAGCACATCGCTTTTGTGGTAGACAGGCGTTTCGGGTGAATTGATGTATTTGGGCTGGTTTTTATCCTTGGTCAGAATCCTGGCTCCGAAAGCAATCGGCTTTCCGCTGATATTGTGAATAGTGAAAGTGACCCGATTACGGAACCGATCATATCTGCGGGACGGATCCCCGTCCTTTTCGAGTATCAGACCAGCTTTCAATAAAATATCTTCTTGAAAACCAGCTTTTTTAGCTGCATTCAGTAGATTATCCCATCCATCCAAAGCGTACCCTAAATCAAACTTTTGGATAATCTCAGGTCCAAAACCTCGCTCCTTGAAGTAACTCAGCCCGATGGATCGGCCTTCTGCAGTTTCTAGATTTTTGACAAAAAAGTCCCGGGCAAAACCGAGTGCAATCAGTACGCTTTCTCTTTCACTTTGGGCCTGCTCCTGCTCTGGTGTCTGAGCTTCCTCCTCCTCTACTTCGATACCATATTTCCCAGCCAAATGCCTAACAGCCTCCTGAAAACCTAAGCCTTCAATATCCATGACAAATTGGATAGGGTCACCAGCCTTCCCACATCCAAAGCATTTGTAGATTTGTTTGGCAGGTGAAACAGAAAAAGACGGGGTCTTTTCACCATGGAAAGGACAGCAGGCCCAAAGATTCTGACCTTTGCGCTTAAGTGGGACATAATCAGAGATCACTTCCTCGATGTCCATTCTGTCCTTGACCTTATCGGTGGTATGCTTGCTAATTCCCATAAATCTAGATTGACAAAGTTAATCCAGTGCGTGGAATTGATGGCCTTTTCTGAGAACTAATTGGGAAACATCGTAGTTTATCAACTGCGATTCAATCATAAAGCTTCCCAAAGCCATTATTTGAAACTATCTTGCGACAAAATTTTCCACAATGCAACTTTCTAAAGAAGCCATATTAAAAAGTCTTTCAAGAGTAGAAGATCCTGACCTCAAGCGCGACTTGGTGAGTCTGGGAATGATTCAAAAAATTCATATTGAAGGCAAAAAAGTAAGTTTCAATGTCGTATTGACTACTCCAGCCTGTCCTCTAAAAGAAGTGATCAAAAACAACTGTATTGAGGCGTTGGAAGAAGATTTTGGACAAGATTTTGAGTGGGACATCCACATGACTTCCCAAGTCACTACAGTACGCGAAGCAACCCCAATTTTGCCTGATGTGAAAAACATCATTGCCATTGCTTCCGGCAAAGGAGGAGTGGGAAAATCCACTACCGCTTCCAATTTAGCTGTTGCACTCGCCGAATCCGGCGCAAAAGTAGGCTTGATCGATGCTGATATTTCAGGGCCATCGATTCCGACCATGTTCAATGTAGAAGGTGAGCAACCCTCGGTGAAAAAAGTTGGAGACAAAAATGTGATCCTTCCGATCGAACAATACGGTGTCAAGCTAATTTCAATTGGTTTTCTGACCCCAGCAGATTCGGCGGTAGTATGGAGAGGCCCTATGGCAAGTTCTGCACTTAGACAGTTTATTTCAGATGTAGAATGGGGTGAATTGGATTATCTATTAATCGACCTACCTCCGGGGACCTCCGACATACATTTGACCATGGTACAAACTGTCCCTGTGACTGGAGCTGTGATCGTCACTACTCCTCAAAAAGTCGCATTAGCGGATGCTACGAAGGGATTAACGATGTTCAAGCAGCCACAAATAAATGTACCTGTTTTAGGTGTTATTGAAAATATGGCTTACTTTACACCTGAAGAACTCCCTGACAACAAATATTACCTGTTTGGAAAAGAAGGAGGTAAAAAATTAGCTGAAAAATATCAAGTGGAATTCTTAGGTGAAATCCCTATCGTACAGAGTATTCGTGAAAGTGGAGATACAGGCTATCCCGCAGTATTGAAAAACGGAATTACTCAGAAAGCGTACAAAGAGTTAGCAGAGTCTGTAGCCCGTCAAGTGGCGATCAGAAATGCTGAAAAGAAAAAAACTGAAATCGTAGAAATTAAAGCATAAATAATGCAGCCAGAGTTAAGAGAACAAATTGAATTTGCGCTTGATGCCATCAGACCATATTTGGAAGCCGACGGAGGGAATGTTCGTATCGTAGAACTCACAGATGAAATGGTGCTCAAGATTGAAATGACAGGCTCCTGTAGTTCTTGCCCTATGTCATCCATGACACTGAAAGCTGGAGTAGAGGAAGCTATCAAGCGAGCCATTCCCGAGATCGTTCGAGTGGAAGCTGTGAATTTGACGACAGCTTAAGTACACTTTGATGAGGAGGTCTATTTTTAAGATTTGGTCAAATCTGCTTTTAGTAGCTTTATTAGTTTTTTTGGCTAGAGCTTCGTTTGGTCAACAATTTACTATTAGCCCATTAGATCAGTTTGGAGCGAACGGCTCCAAATCTTCACATCAGCATAACGAAAAATGCGGACACAGCGCATTGGAAGAATTATTGGTTAAGGAAATGGGCTATTTCGGTACTCGAGATTTTTTTGAAGACTGGATCGACCAAAAAATAGAAGCTCAGCGAAACCAACCTCAAATTTTAGCCAAAACCCAGGAAGAACGTCGATTAATCCCAGTAGTTGTTCACGTCATTCACAATGGAACCGAAATTGGTCAAGGAAGTAATATTCCATTTTCTCAAATTGAGGCCCAAATCAGAATCTTAAATGAAGATTTCAGACGATTAAATCCGGATGCAGACCAAACCCCCGCCCAGTTTTTGCCAGTTGCAGCTGATGCAAATATTGAATTTGTATTAGCCAAGCAAGATCCAAATGGCCTACCGACCAATGGCGTGGTTCGAGTGGAAGGTCCGAACAACTCCTATTTACCTGAAGATGCTACACTAATCGGCCAGCTTTCACAATGGAATCCAGATGAATACCTCAATATCTGGGTACTTCCACTCTCTTCACCTTTTATTGGTTATGCTTCATTTCCTGTTTCTGACCTGCCGGGATTGAATTTCTCACCTGCCCCGGCCATTACGGATGGAGTCACAGTAGATTATCGTTTTTTTGGCTCAGGAGGAAATGCCATTAATGCCTCCCTAGGAAGAACGGCCACCCACGAGGTGGGACATTATTTAGGTTTGAGGCACATTTGGGGAGACGGAGGTTGTGGAGTGGATGATTTTGTAGAAGACACTCCTCTACAGGACAATTCCAATTCCATATGTAATGAAAACCCATCCAGATTCAGCTGTGATTCTCAGGATATGATCCAGAATTACATGGACTACACTCCTGATGCTTGTATGAATCTATTTACCCTAGGTCAGGTAGAACGATTCAATGCAGTCCTGGCAAATAGTCCGCGGAGGAATACTCTTGTAAACAATCGTGCTACACAGGACCCAGTTCTTTTTGACCGTGATCTTGCTATTTCTCGCCTAGTCGAACCAGGTGACTTTGCCTGTGATGCACTTGTCACTCCGCAGATAGAGGTGATTAATGCGGGCCAAAACACGGTTACTTCGACTCGAGTCACTTTGCAAGTTAATGGTCAGCAAATCCAGAACAGAACATTTAACCTAAACCTATCAACAGGCGAAAGTGATATACTAACTTTCGACAACTTTGAGCTGGAGGGAGGCGAAAATGAGGTAGAGTTTGAAATTGTGGCTGTAAATAGTGATTCCGACGAAAATATTGAAAATAATATAGTCCGATCTAGTCCCGCGGTGCAAGAGTCAGTGACGCTTCCATTATCATTAGATTTGGGAGATATCCCTTCCTCTTGGACTATTCAAAATCCCGATGGTGGATTTACCTGGGAGCAAACAAGTTTAACGATATCGGGTGAGGAAGAAGACCTATTATTTATTCGAAACTATGAATATGACGCTCCGGGGGAACTGGATTACTTCATTTCTCCTGTGATTGATTTGAGTAATACTCCAAACGCTCAACTAGTTTTTGAAATGGCCCATGCTCCTTACAATCAGCAAGGCTTCCAAGACGACCTGATAGTGGCCGTATCCACCGACTGTGGAAATACCTTTGAAATAGCGAATGCTACCTATGAAAAATCCGGAGCATCATTGGCAACCTCTGGAGCTACCTTGAATGAATTTATCCCGACAAACTCATCTCAGTTTAGAACCGAACTGGTGAACTTGAGTCCATTTGCTGATCTAGGAAAAATACGAATAGCATTTATTGCCGTCAATGCATTCGGAAATAATGTCTACTTAAAAAATATCCGGATTCTGGAGCAGGAAGAGTTTAGGTATTCCCTGGAAATGGAGGAATTGATTAGCCCCAACCCTATCTCAGATGGAAGGTATCAAAATGAAAATCTTCAGGTAACCAATACTGGGAACCTTCCAATTTCCAACTTTGTGTTTGTAAAAAGTGTAAATGGAAGTTCCCCTCAAGGATTCTTAGCGAGCGGAGATCCCGTTGCTCCTGGAGAAACTTTCACTTTGACAGGTGGAAATAGTACAGGAAGTGGAAAGAACCGTCTAAACTATGAAATACTTTTTCCAAACTTTGACCAAAACGAAGGAAACGAAAGTACACTCGAACGATATATCATTGAAGACAATGAAGTAACTCCTGTCCCATGGAGACAAAACTTCAATTTTGCTACTGCAATCGAACCATGGACTAGCATCAATCCTCAAAATGATGAAGGATCCTGGCGATCTCTTCCATCAAGTGGCGAGGCTGGAAATGTGAGTGTAGTTGAAAATCCGGAAGCAGGTCAAAGCTATTGGTTGGGATCACCGGTATTCAATCTATCTAGAAATACCCAAGCATCTTTATTCTTTGATTTGGCAGCTGGAGATGTATCACCTGAGACAAGTTTCCAAATCCTTGCCAGTAAAGATGCCGGAGACACTTACGAAGTTGTTTTTGAAGCTGTAGGAGATGAACTTTCAACAGTTCCTGGTACAGCCAGTATCAGCAATCGGGAGCATTTCCAGAGAAATTATGTAAATCTGACTGATTTTACAGGAAACGGGAATAGTGAAATTAGGCTTGCAGCTGTGCTTACTGCCGGTGAAGGAACCAATACCCCTGTGTTTTTGGATAATTTGGAGCTTTTCCTCAGTGCCAATCCTAACCCCGTAATTCCAGCGGACGGAAGAGCTTTGATATACCCTAATCCAGCTACAGCTTATTTCAACATTGCTTTCAATCTAGCGCGATACGAAAATGTGACGATCCAGATTATCTCTTCGACAGGAGCTATTGTCCACGAGGTCGATTATCCGCAGACGCTAAACCAAACCTATACTTTCCCTCGAGAAATATTCTCACCGGGACTTTACATCGTTAGAATAGTGAGTCCTACACTGCAGGATATGCAGCGGGTTTTCATCAAATAATCTTAAATCAGGTCGAAATTAAAATTTCGGCCTTTTTTTTGCCTTTGTGCGACCCAAATAATTTGGCATTAGTAGGATATAAAACTCAGTGTAAAAGACTTAAAGTCCATATTTTGTCGTTTTAGCCTGTATGATTTGGTTCTACCAAGAAAGAATTTCCATCCTACCAATTTCCCATTTATCTTTAACCCTAATTCAAACAGTAATTTTAGACTTAGCAATCCTTGAAAAAAATATTCATCCATTTACTCTTGATTATTTCGGCCTCGATTCTTTTAGGCTTTCTTTTCCTGAAAATCTATTTGCCTACACACACTAATCACGGTGAAACGGTTTCGGTACCGGATCTTTCTGGCTACACATTCGATGAGGCGGTAAACATCCTTGAAAAATCAGGCTTAAACTATGAAGTCTCTCAAGACTCTGGATACAGTGTAGATGCCCCTGCCCTCGCCGTATTGAAGCAAATTCCTCCAGCTGAAGACCAAGTAAAAGATGGGAGAAAAATCTATCTGACGCTCAACGCTCAGAATGCTCCGATGATCAAATTGCCGAATTTAGTCAATCTTCAGCTCAAAAACGTTCAGGAAATATTGGCAAACTTAGGATTGGAACGAGGAGAGTTGATTTACGTACCTGATATCGCGATCAATGTCGTTCTGGAGCTCCAATACAAAGGTCAACCGATTGCTGAAGGTTTTGAGATACCTAAGGGAGAAAAGATCGATTTGGTAGTAGGAGATGGTTTGGGAAATCAGATTTTGGAAGTGCCTACGCTGACGGGAATGGATGAGATAGATGCAGAGTTTTTGATTTTGGGTTCCGGCCTTCGAGTAGGTGAAAAAGTTTACTATCAAAATGACACCGTACCTCCGGGATACGTCTTCCGTCAAGCCCCTCCTGCTCAAACCCAGGTCAAAACCGGAGAAACCATAGATCTTTGGATTTCCAGAAAAGAAAATTAAACGAATGCGGATTCTTCACAAAATAGTTCTGTGTACACTTTTTACCCTAGCGAGTTTGGGAGTAGAGGCACAGCTTGTGGAGTTTGGACCCGTTCCAAAATTAAAGTATAAGTCCTATCCCCAATCTGCCAATTCTAGTCGATTAGCAAGCATTAATTCGCTTCCATTTTGGGATGACTTTTCGCAGGGAATGGACACCCTTAAATGGGAATTTCAGGGCAGTACTTTCAGCAACAGTATGGGAAACAATGCTCCTTCACTAGGAGTGATCGTATTTGATGGCGTGGATGCAACAGGTAGACCCTATTCCAGAGAAATAAGAGATCAAGGGGCTGGAGATTATTTGACATCCAAACCTTTTGATTTGGCACAGTTGAGTCAAGAAAGCGAGGAAAGCCTCTATCTCAGTTTTTTTTGGCAGGCAGGAGGACAGGCAGAAATGCCTGACGAAAATGATCGGCTTACGCTGCAGTTTTTGGATGCAGACAGTTTGTGGACTACCGTATGGACAGTAAATGGAGGTGCAGACAAAAATCCCGAAGAATTCATTCAGGAAATATTACCGGTAACAGGAGATTTTATCCATGACAACTTCCAATTTCGATTCGTCAATTTTGGCAGATTAGCTGGTCCCTTCGACACATGGCTTTTAGATTATGTATTCTTAAGCTTTGATCGAGATGCTCAGGATCTGTCCTATTTGGATCGAGCTATTACGCGTGAAAGCAGACTTTTTCTAGGAGATTATACAGCTGTCCCGCTTGGGATTTATCAAGACCTTCTTGCAGAAGAGCTTTTGCCCATCACGAATGAGTTTAAAAATCTGGAGGACCGCTTCCGTGCAATGGAATACTCCATCCGCTTAGATGGAGAGTCAAGCGCATTTGTTAATCTAAACACTCCTTTCAATCCTGTGCCCAATGCTCAAGAGAGAAGGGTATTTGAGAGTAATACCATCACTGAATTACCTGCTTTAAGTACAGAAAGTGATATTGAGATTTTAACTTACCTCACGACAGGGGATCAAAACCTATTTAGTGCGGAGAACGGAGATACCACCTTTTTTGCATCAGTAGACTACCGAATCAATGACACGGTGAGATCAGTCATCCCCGTACGGGATTTCTTTGCCTATGATGGAGGACAGGCAGATTATGCAGCAGGGATCAATCAGCGTTCAGGGCTTTTGGCCGTCAAATATGAAGTTGACAGTCCAGTTTTTCTTACTGGAGTATCTATAGATTTCACCAATCCGGATCAGGCAGACCAGCCCATTGATATTTTGGTTTGGCAGGACCTTGAGGAGACGCCGATTTACAGAGAAGAACTACTGATCCCATTGAAAGAAGCTGGCCAGGAGTTGATCTACTTCCCTATTGATACCAATATTCAGGTTCAAGGAGAGTTTTTTGTAGGTTTCTCCCAGTTTAGCAATGACTTCATCTACGTAGGACTCAACAAAGAAAATGATCAGGCAGATAAAATTTTCTACAATGTCAACGGTGACTGGGCCCAAAATGAAGAAGTAAGAGGTTCATTACTGATTAGACCTCACATAAGTTTTAGTGCGCCATTTGCAGAATCTGAGATTCCTGGCCAAAATCTACGCTACTATCCAAATCCTGTTGAAAACCAACTTCACTTGGTGGGTAAATATTCCGAAATGAGAATTTTCGATTCCTTTGGCAGGGAGATTTTCCCCGATCGGTATCAGGGAGCTGATGAAGAAATCATTAACTTTACGGACCAGCTACCGGGAGTTTATGTCATTCGAGCATTGACTTCAGCGGGCCCTCAATCATTTAGAATTTTAGTCAAATAATATGGAAGATATCACAGTCAAAGAACTTAAAGAACGACTAGACAAGGGAGATAAATTTGTCTTTTTGGATGTTCGTGAAGAATGGGAATACGAAGATGATAACTTGGGAGCGATCAATATCCCGCTAGGAGAACTACCTCATCGTCTTGATGAATTGGATGGAAAGAAAGATGAGGAAATCATCATTCATTGCAGAAGCGGAGCCAGAAGTGGCAATGCCAAAAAGTTTTTAGAAACAAAAGGTTTTTCGAAAGCCCGAAATGTTCTTGGAGGCATTATGGCCTATCGCGAGCTTTAAAATGAAGTAAACAAGATCAGTAAAAACCCGGCATTAGCTGGGTTTTTTGTTTAGCTGAAAATGAATGGCTGAGGAGAAAAGCAAAGGGCAAAGATCAAAATAGCCAGCCATCCAATCCATAGTCTTTTGGGATCTAAAGGCTTAAATCCAGAAACTTCAGGATGTCTAGTCCCCATGATTCTTCCCAATAAAAAAGCAAACAAGAGCCAGCCTTGATAGCCTTCCAGTGTGGGCTGGAAAAAGACCATCAAATACTGAACTGCCGCAATACTGAGTGCAATGGTAATCCTATTTTGAATCGAAAGACCAGACTTGAAATAGCAAATAAATAGAAACCCAACGTAGAGAGGAATTCTGAAAATGAGTTCACTAGCTGATAGATAGGGACTAATTACCCCAAGACCGGCATAGAATATAAATGCAGTGAAGGCGACCAATGAAATCTTTTCATGATGTCTGGGGAAAAGTCCAAAAATAACATGACCGCCATCTAATTGCCCGATCGGCAGTAGATTAAGTGCGGTGAAAAAGAAAGCCAAATAGCCCGCAAAAAGGTAAGGATAATGGATTAATTCAGACATAGCAGGCATTCGCTCAGGGTCTGCTAAAGTTTCAGTCATCATCCAAAAAAGGAGATTTTGGCCCAATTCAAATTCAATTGCCCCTTCGTAGCCTTCAAAATTGGGGTCTAAATATTCGGGATGAACTTCGTAGATGTAATCAGCAGGAGGCAAATTCAAGAATCCATAAAACAAGACTCCTAATGCAACGACAAATCCTGCTAAAGGACCCGCTACCCCGATATCGAAAAACTTCTTTCGGGAATTAACAAAGCCCTTCATTCGGATGACAGCGCCTAGTGTACCCAAAGAAGGTGCTCCCAAAAAGCCAAACCAGGCAGGAATAAAAAATGGAAGCGAGCATTTGACACGATGATAAATTGAGGTGAATAAATGCCCCAATTCATGAATGAGTAAAATTCCTACAAAGGGAATAGAGTAAGAAAATGACTTAAAAAAGTACTCCCAAGTAAGTGCTGATTCTTCTGAGCCAAAAACAGACTTTCCATAGACCCACTCCCCTCCTGCAAGAGTAGCAGCTATCAAAGTAAGAAAAAACAGAACTCCGTGTCGGAGGTACTCTTTTCTACTATACATGTTTTAAATAATCAAAAATCACTTCCGGTCCGGTCACATGTACAGCTTGAATACCAAGTGTAGCTGCTCCCTCCACATTTTCTTTCAAATCATCAAAAAACACCACCCGCTCTGGAGCTGTTCGTAGATCTGTAAGCATTCTTTCATAGATAGCTGCATCAGGTTTGGCGAGGCCCATTTCGTGGCTTAGGAAAACCCAGTCAAAAATCGGATCAAAGTTGGCAACACCATGATCCTGGCTTAGAATATCATTGACCGCCAGGATATGAATGAGATTTGTATTACTTAAAACCCCCACTTGGAAATGTTTTTTCACCTCATGAACCAGTTTCAAGCGCTCAGCAGGAATTTTGCCCAATAGTGAATTCCATAGTTTATCTATCTCCTCATCAGACCAATCTTTTTCAAAATATGCTCTGACTTCATCTCTAAAAATGGCAGAATTAATCTGTCCTTTTTCATAAGATTTGTGAAAATCCGTATGATAAAATTCATCCACCAAATAGTGTCTTTCTTCTGGAAGTTGCTGACGAAGAAGTGATAGCGGACGGTTATAATCAATATCAATGATCACATTGCCCAAGTCAAAGATCAAAAAGTCGGCATCAGGTGTTTTTTTCATCCAGTAGTACGGTTGTGAATATGCTTTCAAATATGTAACATTGCAATCCCAAAACCAAGAGTTAAAGTCAATAGGTCGCTTTAACCATGGATTTGAGGAGTTCTCGATAACGATCGGAAAATGCTGAATCAAGTACTTGAATCTTTAAATTGATCAAAGTTCAGTGTAAAAATATTGGGCTCCCGATATCGATCGGGACCTGTTGCTTAGAGCTTCTTACTCTCCCGATACATCGGGACAGAAGGTCGATGATACTTTAAAATATTAATGGACTCCCGATAACGATCGGGATCAAGCTGGTTAGAACTTCTGACTCTCCCGATACATCGGGACAGAAAGTCGCTGGTATTATAAATTATTGATGGACTCCCGATAACGATCGGGATCAAGCTGGTTAGAACTTCTGACTCTCCCGATACATCGGGACA
>LJXT01000107.1 GCA_001314815.1 Algoriphagus marincola HL-49 | reverse complement strand
CCAGGCTTTTGCCAAGCGAACGCCGAGATCGGGATGCAGCCATCGAAAAAGCCATTGGGCAAAAGGATTGGTAAAGACTTTCTTCAGCACCTTGTATTGCTTGTCACCCGGCCCCAAGCCATCCCCATGACCTACCAAAATATTTTTTCCATTCACTGATAGCTCAATAGGATGATGGTAAACCGGAATTCCTAGCTCTTGGGTGAAATAATCCTTCATCCACAGATCATGGTTTCCTGTAAAAAAGAGAATAGGGATTTTACGTTCTCTGAGCTGATGAAGCTTGGAGATAAAAGGAATAAACCCTTTAGGAATGACCTCCTTGTACTCAAACCAAAAATCAAAAATATCTCCAACCAGTAATATTGCAGCAGCCTCTTCCTCAATCTCTCCTAGCCACTGAATTATTTTTTGTTCTCTGAGTTTGCTCTCCTGACTGGTGGGAGCCCCTAAGTGGAAATCTGATGCAAAAAAGAGTTTTTTCCCATTCAGTTGATAATTGTGTGGCTTCCCGGTCATATCGAAAGATAGAGTTAGTCTGCAAAAATAAAAAGTCCTGATAGATATCAGGACTTTCAAATTAATTCTGCGATTTAAGATTAGCTTTTCGCCTTTTCATCAGTCTCTGGTTCAGATTCAGACTCTGCGACCGGAACCTCTTTCTTTTCTTCAGCTTCTGTGGAAACCTCCTCGGATTTGGCTTTGATTTCAGCGTCTTCTGCCTTCTTTACCTCTTCTTTATTCTTGCCATTAGTATAGGCTTGATAAGTAGTTTCTTTGGCAAATGGCCGTTTTCCGATTAGTTTCTCCAAATCAGACTGGAATAGAATTTCTTTTTCGAGTAATTCTTTGGCCAAAGTCTCCAATTCTTCTCTTCGCTCTTTGAGCAAATCGAGCGTTCGATGGTAGGCAAATTCGATCAGTTTATGAACTTCCTGATCGATCATTTCAGCCGTAGCTTCAGAATAAGGCTTGGTCATTTTGTATCCGTCACTCTTGCTATCGTAGAAGGATACATTTCCCAATTTCTCATTCATACCATATACAGAAACAATGGAATAGGCCATCTTGGTGATCCGCTCCAAGTCACTGAGTGCTCCAGTGGAAATCTTGCCAAAGACAATCTCTTCTGCAGCACGTCCACCCAAGGTCATACACATCTCATCAATCAGCTGTTCGGTCTGATACAAGAACTGCTCCTTCGGCAAGTACTGCGCATAACCAAGTGCTGCTACACCTCGTGGCACGATGGATACTTTTACCAATGGATCAGCATGCTCTAGGAACCAACCTGCCACTGCGTGACCTGCTTCGTGATAGGCCACGATTTTTTTCTCCTCAGGAGAAATGATCTTATTCTTTTTCTCCAGTCCGCCAATGACTCGGTCAATAGCATCTTGGAAGTCCTGCATGTCTACCGATTCCTTGTTTCTACGGGCAGCGATCAAAGCAGCCTCGTTACATACGTTGGCGATTTCAGCACCAGCAAACCCGGGAGTTTGAGCTGCTAATTTTTTTGCATCCACGTCTGTAGAGCTTTTGATTGGCTTCAAATGAACTTTGAAAATTGCCTCACGTCCGACGATATCCGGCTTGTCAATCGAGATTTGTCTATCAAAACGACCCGGGCGAAGCAATGCGCTATCCAATACATCAGGTCGGTTGGTTGCAGCTACGACAATCACACCGGAGTCTGTACCGAAGCCGTCCATTTCCACCAACAAAGAGTTCAAGGTGTTTTCACGCTCGTCATTAGAACCCGGCATTTGGCCTTTTCCTCTTGATCGACCGATCGCATCAATCTCATCAATGAAGATGATACAAGGTGCCTTTTCCTTGGCTTGCTTGAAAAGATCCCGTACACGTGCCGCACCGACTCCGACAAACATCTCGACGAAGTCAGAACCTGAAAGCGTAAAGAAAGGAACACCAGCTTCCCCAGCAACAGCTTTTGCCAGAAGGGTTTTACCCGTTCCCGGAGGTCCTACCAAAAGCGCTCCCTTAGGGATTTTACCACCTAGTTTGGTGAATTTAGAAGGGTTTTTCAGGAATTCAACGATTTCCTGAATTTCCTCTTTTGCTTCGTCTAGACCAGCCACATTGTCAAAAGTGATTTTGACCTTGTTTTCTGCATCAAAGAGTTGAGCTCTAGATTTTCCTACATTGAATATTTGGCCGCCGGGACCGGAAGGTCCTGCCATTCTTCTCATCATAAACCAGAAGAAGACAAAGAGTAACAATAGGAAGCCAAAACTTCCAAACCAGGATGTCCAATTTTCTTCAGTGGTCACGCTATATCCAATTCTATCTTCCGATGGGACACTTTCTTCCAAGGCATCAAAGTCAGTTGCAAACTTGTCCGAAGATGCTACTTGAAGTGAGTAGTGAGGGCCATTTGGGTTGAAAAAGGAAGAGTTAGACTCCAATTCATTTTTATACTTGGAGTCATTCAGCGCTGCTGGCTTGAGGGTGATGTCTACCCGGTCCATGTTTTTGACAATCATGACCTTGGCTACATCACCGCCATTGTACATATCTTCAAACCGCTTCTGTGTAACGTCTACGGTTGCGCCGCGCTGTTGTATCCAAGTCAGTCCGATCAAAACAACCACTGCCGCGACAATTAGCCATATTTGGAAATTGGGCTTCTGTGGTGGTTTGGGGACAAACTTCTTTTGCTTATTAGGTTCGCTCATTAGATTTTTTTGGTATTTCTATAAACTTATGGTAAAACGGAAAAGAGGTAGTAAAGTTTGTTAGCTATCAATCATGAACCTTAGAGAGAATTGCGTCTCCCCAAAGGTCTTCTAATCCGTAGAATTCTCTTTTATCTTTCAGGAAAATGTGGGCTACTACATCCACATAATCTATCAATACCCATTGATTATTGTTTTTGCCCTCTACCCGGTAAGGTGAGGCTTCACCTGCTTTGGATACTTTCTCCTCAATTGAATCTGCAATTGCTTCCACTTGGGTGTCAGAATTGGCAGAGCAAATAACAAAAAAATCACTTACGGTATTTTTAATATTTCTCAAATCCATCACAACGATGTCTATGGCTTTTTTATCATCCATTGCATCTGCGATGACTTGACTTAACGCTTCTGCTGTCATATTATTCGTTTAATTTTGCCTTCGGTCTGTAAAACTACCTGCTAAGAAGACAAACCATTTTAAAATGTATAAAATTCTTGCCAATACGCTTTTTTTAGGAAAAGATATTCAATATCTGCCAGAGTGTCACTCTACCAATGACATTGCCTTCCAATTAGTCAGGAATCAAAGTGCCCAGGAGGGAACGCTTGTGATTTGTGATCATCAGCAAGCAGGTAAAGGGCAGCGCGGTAATCACTGGGAGTCTGAACCGGGAAAAAACCTGACGTTTTCTCTGGTTTTAAAACCGACGTTTTTGGATGCGTCCGAGCAATTTTATCTCAATATGGTGGTAAGCTGCGCAATTCGAAAGGTTCTTGCCGATTATTTTCCCTTGATTCAAATCAAATGGCCAAATGATTTGATTGTCGCTCAAAGTGGAAAAATAGGCGGAGTCCTGATTGAAAATAGCATAGGCAAGTCAGGTTGGGAAGTGGCAGTAGTAGGCATAGGCTTGAATATCAATCAGACCGACTTTGGCTCAGGAAAAGCGGTCTCACTGAAAAAGCTGACAAGTTTAGATTATTCGCTGCAAGAACTTCTGCGTCTGCTTGTGACTCAGCTTGAGCAGTATTATTTGATTCTTCGCAAAAGAAAATTCGCTCAAATTCAAACAGAATACCTTTCCAATTTATTTCTCTATCAGGAGTGGGCAAACTTTGAAGGTGAAAATGGTCCTTTTGAGGGGAAAATCATTGCAGTGCAAGCAGATGGTAAACTTGAGATGGAATTGAAAAGAGGAATCACGAAATCTTTTGATTTTCAGACTATTCGCTTTCCAGACTATACAAAGCCATTTTAGATTGCGGGATTTATGCGGTACCTTTGCAAAAGTTTTAGCAAATCAAACTATAATCATTTATAACTATGTCAGAGATTCAATCTGAAAAATTTATCCAATACAAAGTAAAAGACATTTCTCTTGCTGATTGGGGACGTAAAGAAATCAAACTTGCAGAGTCAGAGATGCCAGGATTGATGGCGCTTCGTGAAGAGTATGGTGCTTCCAAGCCTTTGAAAGGGGCAAGAATCGCAGGATGTCTTCACATGACTATCCAAACTGCTGTATTGATCGAAACCCTCGTTGAGCTTGGGGCAGAAGTCACTTGGTCTTCTTGTAATATTTTTTCTACGCAAGATCACGCTGCTGCAGCGATCGCAGCTGCCGGAATTCAGGTTTATGCTTGGAAAGGCATGACTGCTGAGGAGTTTGACTGGTGTATCGAGCAGACTTTGTTTTTCGGAGAAGAGAAACAGCCATTGAATATGATTTTGGATGATGGCGGAGACCTGACCAACATGGTTTTGGATAACTATCCTGAACTAGTGGCTGGAATCAAAGGATTATCTGAAGAAACTACTACGGGTGTTCACAGACTTTATGAGCGTATGAAAAATGGCACCTTGCCACTTCCTGCGATCAATGTGAACGACTCTGTAACCAAGTCTAAATTTGACAATAAGTACGGGTGTAAGGAGTCTTTGGTAGATGCGATTCGTCGTGCAACTGATGTGATGATGGCTGGAAAAGTAGCCGTTGTAGCTGGATATGGTGATGTAGGAAAAGGTTCCGCAGCTTCTCTTCGTGGAGCTGGAGCAAGAGTAATTGTTACCGAAATCGATCCAATTTGTGCTTTGCAGGCTGCTATGGATGGTTTTGCTGTAAAGAAAATGGTAGATGCGGTGAAAGAAGCTGATATCGTAGTTACTGCTACAGGTAATAAGGATATCATCACTGGAGAGCATTTCAAAGCAATGCGTGACAAAACGATCGTGTGTAACATCGGCCACTTTGACAATGAGATTGATATGGCCTGGTTGAATAAAAACTATGGACATACTAAGTCTGTCATCAAGCCACAGGTAGATCTTTACAACCTTGATGGAAATGACTTGATCATTCTTGCAGAAGGTCGTTTGGTAAACTTGGGATGCGCAACAGGTCACCCTTCATTTGTCATGTCTAACTCATTCACCAATCAAACTTTGGCACAGCTTGAGCTGTGGACTAAGACTGACGAATATCAGCCAGGTGTTTACGTTCTTCCAAAGCATCTTGATGAAAAAGTGGCAGCCCTACACCTTTCAAAGTTAGGCGTTGAGCTAGATACTTTATCCAAAGATCAAGCAGAATATATTGGTGTCGAGGTACAAGGGCCATTCAAGCCAGAGTACTACAGATATTAATCAACAATCAAATTTTTGAAACCCGAAGGCTGAGGCTTTCGGGTTTTTTTATGGTCTCAGTTGTAGCGTTCTCCCATCTGGCAGGAGGGCATCAACCTGTGTCTGACAGGAATCCAAAGGTGTATATGTCAATGAATGCCTTAGATTTTCGTTTCCTCTCGTTACCTCCCAAAGCTCTGCAGCAGAATCTGCCAATCTGCTTTTACCGCTTAAAAAGCAGGTATAATCAGCAATACGGTCAGCCTGCAAGCTCATTTTTATGCTTCGTCCAGCAGGATTGAGTCCTTGCATACTTCCTCTGGAAACTATTTCTGACAAGGAAAAACTATTCAGTACCTGTTGGTGATTGAAGCCGCCCGAAAGCGTAGAGTTCAATTCATTTGAAGTGGTAATTGATAGCCCGTCAAATTCCTCACGTACATTCCGGAGAGAGGTAAAAGTAAATGACCTTGTACCCTCCATTTCCCAATCCCGATAACTGTAGCCTTCATAGGCTAAGGACCAAGTGGTCTGATTAGAACCAGAGAGAGGGAACTGCAGAATTAATTTTCCCGATCGAACAGACTCGCCTTCTTCACAGCCGGAGTTAAAATTGAGAGTTACGGTGCCTTCCGTACTATTGACGGATATTTCAGGGCATCCTGGCAGAGTATCACTTTCTATATTTTGATAAGAATTGAAGCTGATCATTGCAAAAAAGAGACTTTCACCCCATGCTTCCGAAATGGTTAAAAATTGGTTGGCTTCTTGTGTCAAGTCTGTTCGGATAGTCCGCTCTGCATCCTCCTGACAGGATAACAAGCCAAGTGCTGCTATAGGAAAAAGGAGAATTAAAATACGTTTCATTTTCAGCGATACTCTTTTCTGTATTGTTTTCAAATATTGGGCCTGATGACTATCTTGTTTGGATTTTATTTTGGATTTCGATCTTCTGTGGATCGTATTTTAAAAGAACTTTCTAAAAATAAATCAAGAGACAGTCTAACGCAAAAACATAAATTTTCGACATGAATTTCAATGAAGGAATGCTTCGTGAAGGGGCGCTTAAAGGTAAAAATATTTTGGTCACGGGCGGAGGAACTGGCTTGGGTAGATCCATGGGGAGTTATTTTCTAGAATTGGGTGCTAACCTGATCATCACTTCCAGAAAACTAGATGTGCTCAAACAAACAGCCGAAGAGATGATGGCCGAAAAAGGAGGGAAAGTACTGCCTCTTGCCTGTGATGTGCGGGAAATAGAGCAAGTTGAGCAGATGTGGAAAGATGCCACTGAAGCTTTTGGAACCATCCATGTCGTCTTGAATAATGCCGCTGGTAATTTCATCAGCCCGACAGAGCGACTCTCTACCAATGCCTTTAATACAGTTCTTGATATCGTTCTCAAAGGAACTTCGCAAGTAACACTTACCGCTGGTAAGGATTGGATCGCCAAAAAGCAGGCCGGGACATTTTTGAATATAGTTACAACATATGCCTGGACAGGTTCAGGCTATGTGGTTCCATCAGCAGCGGCAAAGGCGGGAGTATTGGCGATGACTAGATCCCTTGCTGTGGAATGGGCCAAATACGGAATCCGATCAAATGCCATTGCTCCCGGACCATTCCCAACAGAAGGAGCTTGGAGTAGATTATTGCCGGGGGACTTGGTGAAGAAGTTTGATCCTGCCAAAAAAGTACCCGTTGGAAGAGTAGGGGAGCATCAGGAGTTAGCAAACCTTGCAGCCTATTTGGTTTCTGATTTTTCGAGCTATGTCAATGGTGAAGTGATGACTATTGATGGGGGAGAATGGCTAAAAGGTGCAGGGGAATTCAATAATTTGGATATGATTCCTCAAGAAATGTGGGATATGCTGGAAGCGAGTCGCGGAAAAAAGGGATGAGCCCCAAGGTGATTTGGGGCTATCTGAAAGCAAAATGGAAAATCAGAAATCTTTAAGGTCTCAATCTAAAGAAGAGTCAGTATCGCTTGTCTCTTCTTTGAATGCCTTTTGTTGATTGACAGATTCTTTGATGCTCTTTTTTAGAGCTGAATCTAGCATGGACGTTTCTTTCTTTAATAATTCGACCAATCGTCGTGATTCTAACGATTGTTGTTCTATTTCTAGAATATCAATAAGTCCGATAATATTTGCTACTCTGGCTCGGAGGGTGTGAGACTGCTGAAAAGCTAAGTCTTTCAAAAAGTAATGATGTTCCTTCAACCAGATTTCCTGCTTTTTTCGCTCACTGATATCAATGATAATTCCTTGAATCTGTTTGGGTTTCCCCTCTTTGTCCCATTGAGTCGTTTTACCAAATCCGACAACCCAAATGATCTGCTCACGCTTGGATATCAATCGAAATTCCCTTTTAAAAGGGATATTGCCGGTTGATTTGAAGTGTTGAATCAAGTCTGATCGCAATTGGGAAAAGTCATCTTTATGGATATGCTTCTCCCAAGCTATTTTTCCTACTTGATCGATTTCTTCTTCCGAATACCCAAGGGTCTGAGCAAGTCCTGAACTGATGGTATTGGATTGTTCGAATGGATTGAAATCCCAAAACCCAAGAAGTTTATTTTCTAGAAGACTATCCAAAAATTCATGAGGACGGTCTGTTCCATCCATGTATTCGCCCAATGCAAGATTGTAGGGTTTTTGGGCATCCACAGGATGACCGATCCCTAGGCAAGTCCCAAAATCATCTGAAATAAAGAAGAACTCCCATTTTGTCTTTAATAATGTCTGATCGGGATAGTTTATTTTCTGGAGCTCTACAAAAAATGATTGATGGTGGTTTTGCCAGGCTTTTATGCGATTATTTTCATATTTTACCCAGTCGGATGACAGGAAGCAATCGGCGAAAACCATTGGTTTTTTCGATTGATCAAAAAGTGAAGGAACTGGACCTATCCCCGAATCACTGGAAAGGACTTTTCCCTCTCGATCCAAAGTGACTTGCATCAAGTATTCTGAGACAATGGCTAGTTGAGCCATGAGATTAAGTCCATCCAAATTCTTCATTGTACTAAAGGTATGCACAAAAGTAGATAAAAAACATTAATTATAGTATAAAATACATTTAAAATTGTTTGAAATGACAAAAATTGATTTGAACCTTGGTAGGTCTGAGTTTGGGAACCCTGAAAATGCTGGAAATGTACTATCTGAGAATGAGGCTTTTGAATTATTGAATAGCTGGGTTAAAAATGAAAAATTGATTGTTCATATGCGGCAAGTGGCTCATCTTATGAAGTCTTTCGCCAGGAAAAAAGGCTATGATGAATCAACTCAATATCGCTGGTTTTTGGCGGGACTTCTTCATGATGCCGATTGGGATCAGTGGCCCGATTTACATTGCAAGAAAATAATCGAAGAGCTTGAGTCACGTCAGGTTGATCCGGAGATTATCCGAGCAATCGCCTCTCATGGCCCCAGATATTTTGGGGTAGAGCCAAAAAGTGAAATGGACAAAATGCTCTATGCTTTTGACGAGCTCAGTGGTTTTGTTCATGCCTATTCCCTCATGCGCCCCACAGGCTATGACGGGATGGAAATCAAAGGGGTAAAAAAGCGATTGAAGGATAAGACATTTGCCGCTCAAGTGAGCCGAGAAGATATCAGAGATGGCTCAGAGCGAGCTGGCATGAGTGTGGAGGAGCTGATACAGTTTGTGATTGATAATCAGCCCGATGCCTTAAACTAGAAGAGGAGAATTAATCTTCCTCTTCTTGATTAACTGGTCTGAAATTCCCTTCTGGAAGTGGCTCGGACTCCAATTCGGAATCATAGTTGAATACTTCCACGATAGGGCTCTCGGTGATGTCTGGCACCCTAAAGCTCACTAGCATATTACTCAAGCTTTCTTGAATTCTATCGTAGGCTTGTTTGACATCCTCAGCGGTAACTATCATGTATTGGGTTACCTTTTTTTCCTTTCCACTATCCCCATCTGCTACTAGGTAAGTGATTTTACATTTGTGCCAGATATCCGCATCCTCATAGAAAAATACATCTACGATATTGCTTTTGCTGATCCCGGTGACCTGAAAGTCTCCCCGAATTTGGGATCCTAGTCTATCATATAAAATTGCTTCAGCCTCCGTGAAGGATACCGCATCTACCAAATATTGCTCGGAGATGCTTTTGAGAAGGCCTTGCTCATTTTCTTTGGCGTATTTTACTTTACACAAAAACCACGTTCTCATCTTATTCTCGTTTAGGCTGTGAAAGTACAGCATATCATTAAATAGTCCATGAGATCAGTCGTTCAAATCTAGATTTGATCAAAAGGCTTTTTTCAAGTTTTTGATGCTCAGTACTTTCGGAGTTAAATTTTTTCATTGGTTGAAAAATTTTAACTTTTCATGAATATCCAACACTATGGCCCAAACTATTTGGTTTAGCTTTCCTGTACAGCTTTTCCTGCTTCACATCCGAAAGAATCTAGCACTAGTTCTGGTGTGGGCATTACTGTTTCTGATCATTTTTGAAGGTTTTGGTGTCACATTAGGAATACCCTTTCTTTTCTTGGATCCTGAGTACTTACACGACGTCTCCTGGTTGAGTTTTTTTCTGATGGGGGTTGGTTTTTCGGTCTTTACGATGGCATTTCACATGACTACCTACATAATAGATGGCCGACAGTTTTCCTTTTTAGCTGTTTTGAAAAAGCCCTTCATTCACTTCTGTATCAATAATTCGATCATACCACTCCTTTTTTACCTTGCTTATTGTCTTCGTTTTGTTTCATTTCAGCTTCAAAATGATCTTAATTCTGAATGGGAGGTATTTATCCTATTTGGAGGATTTTCGATAGGGAGCATTCTTAGCTATGGGCTGATCTTTGGCTATTTTGCCTTTACCAACAAAGACTTTTTTGTACTCTTTGCGGGGACTCTTGACCGCCGATTGAGGAAAGTGAAGTTTACTCGAAAAAATGTCATCAGTCGCTACAAGGATATCAAGAATAAGCCTCAGTCAGTTAGGAGTTATCTTAATCTTGCCTTGCGATTTGAGCCAGTCAGGCCGGATATTTCCCGTTTTCAAGCTGCCAAATTGCTGAAAGTATTTGACCAAAATCATCTGAATCTATTTCTGATTCAGGTTCTGCTGATTGGTTTGGTGATTGGCTTAGGTTTGTTGAGAGAGCAGCCGATAATGCAGCTTCCGGCAGGGATGAGTGTATTATTACTTTTTGCGATTTTAGTAATGTTGGTTGGGGCGGTGAGTTTTTGGTTGAGAGGCTGGGCCACCGTCACAGTGTTTGCTGCGATTTTACTCATCAACTATTTTTCCAATTTCTCTTTTCTCAATAGACCACATGAGGCTTTTGGGATGAATTATCAAGTTCCTGCTGCTGAATATACCTTGGAGCGATTGGACTCCTTATTGCATCCCGACACTTTGGCAAAGGATCGCAATAATACGATGCGGATTTTAGACAATTGGAAAAGTAAGACTGGAGAGTCCAAACCTAAACTGGTGCTGATAGCGGCTAGTGGAGGAGGACAACGGTCTGCTTTATGGACGTTTGTGGTTCTACAGCATTTGTATGACATGCATCAGGGAAAAATTCTTAAACATACAGAGCTATTTACCGGTGCTTCTGGAGGGGTTTTGGGAGAGGCTTTTTTTCGAGAGATCTATTTACAATCTCTGGATAATCCTGCTGTCGATCCCCTTGATTCGGCCTATTTGGATCAGATTTCAGCAGATAATTTGAACCCGATTATTTTTTCGCTTTTAGTCAACGACCTACTGATTCGTAATCAATACTTCCATTACAATGGCCAAAGCTATTTGAAGGACAGAGGCTATGCTTTCGAAAGCCAATTGAATTCAAATACGAATGGCTTAATGGATAAGCAACTTAAGGACTACCGAGAGCCAGAATTTTCTGCGAAAATCCCATTGCTTCCAGTGACATCATTAATTACCAATGACGGAAGGAAATTGATCATATCTCCTCACTCGATGTCTTATATGGGGACCTCGATCAAAGGTCAGTTTGGGGCTGAAGAAAAAAAGCAAAGCGTTGATTTTCTTCGATTTTTCCATGAGCAAGATGCGGAAAACCTACGGTTTTTGACGGCTATTCGAATGTCTGCAACCTTCCCATTTATTACTCCCAATATCCAATTGCCTTCTGATCCCGCCATGGAGACGATGGATACGGGACTTTCCGATAATTTTGGAATTCAAGATGCCCTTCGATTCACCTATGTATTTCAAGATTGGATCCGTCAAAATACCTCCGGGGTGGTCTTGGTCACAATTCGAGACTCTCAAAAATCCATGCAAATTCCTGCCAGCCCTCTTCCTAGAATCGCCGAAAAGATTTTCAATCCCTTGAAGAATATCTACTCCAACTGGGATAATGTACAGACTATCCAAAATGAAGTGCTCTTCAACTATATGGCAGAATCCATGAATTTTCCTTTAGATCGGGTGGAATTTGAATATGCACCAGAATTGGTACAAACTGGGGAGCTGACAGGTAGCCAAGAGACGATGAAGCGGGCTTCTTTGAATTGGAGATTGACAGCAATGGAAAAAAAGTCCATTCTGATGAGCATTCAAACAGAGAAAAATCAAGCTTCATTGAAGAAAATAGAAGGCATTTTTGCAGAAAAAGCTGAAGAAAAGGAGCTTCAATAGGCCAATCCTAATCGCTTGTAGATAAAGTGCATCAACCAGGCAGGTCCGATCAAAAGGAATTGTACGTCTTTCAGGAAAGATGGCTTTTTGCCCTCGATTTTGTGTCCATAAAACTGGATAATCCATGAAATGACAAAAATCCCTAAGCTGATTAGCCAAAGTTTTCCCGGAAAAATGATGCTTAGAAAATTTGCTAGGGCAAGACAAATCGCAGAAAACAGAAACATCCCTAGGGCTAAAGGAGCCGAAAGTGTGATGTAATACACCAAAACTAAAAAAAGTGCGATGGTCGCCCAATTAGCGAAGCTTCCCAATAGGCTAAGGTATTCTGGAAGTGGTCCTGTAGGGATGCTGAAAACCAAGCCTACGATGCTAAAGAAAATAGCAGGCACACATATCCAGTGGATCAATTTATTGGTAGGATTCTGGTGACTGAGGCCATATTCATGGAGGAGCTCTTCTATTCTTCGCATTGGTTTTTCGGGGCTGGTAACAAACTTTAGATTAAATTATCAAAAATCTTGAAAAGAAAATAAGAAAGCGAAAGAGTATATGTTGAGTTATTGGGAGAAGAAGAATTTTTTGAATTACGATTTGATAGTGGTAGGAGCCGGGTTTGTGGGTCTTTCGACAGCTATCCATTTCAAAAAGAAGCGGCCAAAAGCCCGAGTTTTGATTTTGGAACGGGGGACTTTCCCGAGTGGAGCCAGCACCAAAAATGCCGGTTTTGCCTGCTTTGGATCACTAACTGAGATCTTGGACGATATGTGGTCCATGACCCAAGATGAGGTAGTCAAATTGGTAGAAAAACGAGCCAAAGGACTAGAGCTCATTCAAAAGGAATTCGGCAGAAAAGCACTTGATTTCAAACAATCAGGAGGGTTTGAATTGATCACTGAGGATCAGCTAGAGGCGCTTGATCAGCTTTCCTCGATCAATAAGCTACTTAAGCCTATTTTCAAAAAGCCTGTTTTTTCAAACCTCAAGAACTACCGGAGTTTTGGTTTTGATGAATCTGTTAAGTCGGTCGTCAAAAATCAGTTTGAAGGTGAATTGGATCCCGGGAAGTATATTTCAGCCTTGTGGTCCAGAGCAAATGAATTGGGAATCAAAATTCTGACGGGTTCTCAAGTTCAGAATGTTGAAAAGGATTTGGGATTGATCAGCGTAAAGGCCGGGACGGATGAACTGATAGAGTTTCAAGGATCCAAGGTGGCAATCTGCACCAATGCTTTTGCGGGGCAATTTTTCCCGGAATTTGATCTTGAACCAGGACGTGGCTTAGTAATGGTCAGTCAGCCTTTTGAGCAAAAGATTCCGTGGAAAGGCAGCTTTCATTTTGATAAAGGCTACGTGTACTTCCGAAAGATTGATGGGCGCCTCCTTCTAGGCGGAGGTAGAAATAAGGATTTTGAAGGTGAAAAGAGTCTGGAAAACGCTGTCAATCCCACCATCGATTCGTATTTAGAAAATTTGGCAGAAACTATCATCTTTCCCGGACAGAAAATTACCTGGGAACACAAATGGACTGGAATCATGGCATTTGGGCAAAAAAAGCTCCCAATCATGGAGAAAGTCGGTGATCGGACAGCCGTAGGAGTACGCCTGGGAGGAATGGGAGTAGCAATAGGCTGGGAAGTTGGGAGGCAACTCTCCGATCTCTTACGGAAAGGGTTTTAAAATTTTTGGTTAGATTCGGGAGTTCATCCTATTTAAACATTTGATGCAAGAAAAAGCCAAGACGCCAACTATACTTGACGCGCTCATTCCTTTGATTTTTTTGATTGTCTTGTTAGTGTTCAATATTCAGATATTCGGAACTGACGGACTTTCGGGCTCCAATCAGATCGTATTGATTTTATCTGCAGCAGTAGCTGGCTTAGTGGCTGTCTATCGCCTAGGGTTTCATTGGGAAACGCTCCAAGATGGTATAGTCAAAAGCATTAGCTCTGCCATGTCCAGTATTTTGATTTTATTTCTAATTGGTGCCCTTGCAGGTACCTGGCTACTCAGTGGGATAGTTCCAGCGATGATTTATTATGGACTTCAGGTCTTGAGTCCGGGGATATTTCTGATTGCGGCCTGCGTAGTTAGTGCGATTGTATCCATTTCTACGGGTAGTTCCTGGACTACGGTGGCGACGGTAGGAGTTGCTCTTTTAGGGATCGGCAAAGCGCTTGGTTTTGATGAAGGAATCATTGCAGGAGCGATTATTTCGGGTGCATATTTTGGGGATAAAATGTCTCCCTTGTCCGATACGACAAATCTTGCACCTGCTATGGCAGGGACGGATTTGTTTACCCATATCCGGCACATGGCAAAGACTACCATTCCTTCCATCACCATTACCATAATCCTATTTGTCATCATCGGTGTGAATTATGAAGTGAGTGGTTCGGTCGAGGATGTCAAGGCTATTTCAGCAGTGATTTTAGAAAAATTCAATATTACCGGATGGCTATTTATCGTTCCGGCAGTGGTCTTGGTACTGATTATTAGAAAAGTCCCCGCTATACCAGCTTTACTTATCGGAGCTTTATTAGGTGGAGTGTTTGCCGTGATTTTTCAACCTCAAATTATCGCAACCATCGCCAATGAAACTGGAGTGTCTTACACCTACCTGAGCTTCAAAGCCGTAATGATGGCTCTTTATGGAGAGATATCTATTTTGACTAGCAACGATATTGTCAATGAGCTGCTTGTCACAAGAGGAATGGGAGGTATGTTGAATACGATTTGGTTGATTGTCTGTGCGATGGTGTTTGGGGGGATAATGGAAGTAACAGGGATGCTACAGGTTTTGGCAGAAGCGGTGATTCGTAAAGTTCATAAGGTAGGATCGCTTATCGCGAGTACGGCCGCGACTTGTATCTTTTTCAACAT
>LJXT01000106.1 GCA_001314815.1 Algoriphagus marincola HL-49 | reverse complement strand
ATAACGGAATCATCTTTATAGATGAGATAGACAAAGTGGCTTCCAAATCTGGCAAAAATGGAGGAGGACCAGATGTAAGTCGTGAAGGTGTGCAGCGTGACCTACTGCCGATTGTAGAAGGGTCTGCCGTCAATACCAAATATGGAGTGATCAACACAGACCATGTGCTTTTTATAGCAGCAGGTGCATTTCATGTCAGTAAGCCTTCTGATTTGATCCCAGAACTTCAGGGTAGATTCCCCATTAGAGTGGAGCTACAAAGTCTGACGCAGGAGGATTTCTCCCGTATCCTTCGTGAACCCAAAAATGCGCTTACCAAGCAATATCAGGCTCTTTTTGATGCAGAGCAGGTTTCGCTTGAATTTAATGATGAGGCTATCGAGGAAATCGCTCGCATTGCTTTTCTGATCAATCAGGAAGTGGAAAATATTGGTGCACGTAGATTGCACACCGTCATGTCCCACTTATTAAATGATTTCCTTTTTGATGTGCCGGATACCATCGAACCCAACTCGAAGATAATGGTGACAAAGGAAATGGTGCAAGAGCGTCTAAGTACCTTGGTGAAAAACCGAGACCTTTCCCAATACATTCTATAATTGAGAAGCCTCGGAGTTATCCGGGGCTTTTTTCCTTGAATGGTCAAACTGGAACTTTTTAATCTGGTTTTGTAATTTGGATTGATACTTGTTAGAATTGACTCATCACCCTGATCAATTAAAATATGAATAAGTCACTTGTGGTAATCACCGGCCATTCAAAAGGCTTGGGGAAAGCCCTATTGGAGCATTACTTGAGTTTAGAAAGTGTTGAGATAATCGGCATATCGAGGAGTAGATTAGATGTAGATTCACCGAACTTAAAACAGATTAGTTTGGATCTTTCGGATCTGGATGTGTTGAAAAATGAATTGGGGGGCCTTTTTCCAGAGCATTCTTACGAGCAAATCGTCCTGGTAAACAATGCTGGCTGGATAGGAGAGATCAAACCTATCGGTAAGATGCATCCGCGCGAAATGCGAATGCAAGTCAATCTCAATTTGCTGGCTCCCATGTACCTTTCAAATGCTTTTATTAAGGCCTATAAAAACCACCCGGCGAAGAAAGTGGTCTGTAATATTTCCTCAGGAGCAGCCACAAGACCGGTAGCAGGTTGGGGTGGGTATTGCAGTACCAAAGCTGCTTTAGCTATGTTTACCATGGTAGCCGACAAAGAAAGCGGGGCTTCTGACTTTAGGTTTTTTAGCTTGGCGCCAGGAATCGTAGATACTGACATGCAAGAAGAAATCCGAAAGGCAGCAGAAAGTGATTTTCCAGAACTACAGAAGTTTTTGGAGTTCAAAGAACAGGGGGAGCTTGTAAAGGCAGAAGAAGTTGCTCGTAAAATCGAGTATTTGTTGAGTAATCCAGAGGAGTTTCAGGATGTGCAGCAAGATGTCCGCAAGTACGAGGCTCCTTAAGTGCTCTTCTTTGGATAATCAATGAAAATCAACTGGCTGTTTTCTTTAGAAAACTCCTTCCAGGTTTTGGCTGGGCAGGTAAATCCGCAGATACCGGCCGTGGGCAAATTATCCAGGTCCACACCTAAATTTTGAATCAAATCAGTCATTCCCGGATTGTGTCCAACCAAAAATAAAGTTTGAATGGATTCGGGTTGTTGTCTGATTACGTTTAGGTAAGTGCTGGGCGGAGCGTGATATAGGCTGGATTCCAACACTATTTTTTGATTGGTTGTGCCTAGTTCCTTTGCCACAAGGATAGCTGTTTCTTTTGCCCGCTCTGCTGTAGATGAAATAATTAAATCAGGGAAAATTTCTTTTTTTAAAAGTCTCTTTCCCATGATGGGAGCAGCCTTTAGACCTCTTGGGGCAAGCGGTCTGTCATGATCTCTTAGCCAAGGCTCATCCCAGGAAGATTTTGCATGTCGGATTAGAAAAATTTTTTTCATTGCAACAAAATAGAATTTTGGAATTTTTGATATTTATAAACAAATATTTACATTAACAGCACGTTCAATTACAATTTATATCAATTTATTATGTTTACCGGTACAGTAAAGTTTTACAATGAAGCCAAGGGTTTCGGTTTTATCGTGGACGATGAATCACAAAGTGATGTCTTCGTGCACGCAACCGGATTGGTGGACAAAGTTGCCCAGAATGACAAAGTCACTTATGACGTCAAAGATGGCAAGAAAGGTCCCAATGCCATCAACGTCAAAAAAGCATAAATGCAATTTTGATTTGAAAGTGAATCCTCGGTTGCTCCGGGGATTTTTTTTATGTCTGACTTTCTGAGTTGCCTTCAGGATTTTCCCTTATCAAAGGAGATACTCTTTCCTGCCAACTTGAAGGAATAGTTTTAAGATACAAGTCTCTTTTCGGGAAAGGAATCTCGATTTGATTTTGCTGAAAGGCTTCAAAGATCGAAGTCATGACTTCAGACCTCATTTCCAGCCATATATCCATACTTCCCACCCAGAAAAGCAACCTGAAGTCAACAGAAGATTCTCCGAAATTTTGCATAAAGACTCTAGGTTGAGGTATTTTCAATATACTATCTCTATTCAAAACCTCAGTCAATATTTCTTTGACTCTCTTCATATCAGAATCATAAGCCACTCCAATTATGAGCTCCACTCGACGCCTTTTATCAGAAAGTGTCCAGTTGATCAGACTTTGGGAGAGCAGGTCTCCATTTGGAACAACGATTTCGGAGCCATCATAAGCTTGGATCTTACTTGCTCGGATTCCGACCTCCTTGACTGTCCCTTTATTCATTCCTACCTCGATTTCATCTCCGATTTGTATGGGGCGCTCAAATGCGAGAATTATTCCTGAAACCAGATTATTGATGATCGTTTGAAGTCCAAAACCTATACCTACTGAAAGAGCACCCAAGACGATAGTGATTCGATCCAGCGGGATTTTAGCGGCTGTTAAAGCAATAAAAAAACCTACTGTTATGACTGCTAAGCGTATCAGAAGAACTGAGCTACCAAGGCGGTTTTTGCGGGATGTGGCAGTCTTTTGGTCAAAGGTAGAAAAGAAATAAGCAATGCTGTTGGCTAAAAATGAGGATACGAGTAAGATTATCAGGAAAAGCAAGATTGTGCCAAATGTGAAAGTGGAATCACCCAAGGTGTATTCTTCTGTTAGGAATGTGGAAATCCCCTCAAACAGAATATCAAAATATCCAAGATGAATCAAAATCCCAAAAGCCCATATTCCAAAAGCAAAAATTTGCAAAATCCCCGAAAATCTTTTTTCTACTTCTCTGAAATCAATGTAAGCAGAAATGCCATCAGATTCCTTTTTTGATTCCATAGTCAAATAGAAAAACTGCATCACCAGATTGATGAAAATGTAAAGTGATACACCCCTGAAAAAACTCGTGATTCCAGTTACTCCATAGAGCTTGGCCAAACTCACCCTTCCGAATAAATTAGCTCCTAAAGAAAAAACCTGAAGAGCTATCATGAGTACAAGAAGCACTTTCAAAATACTTTTTCCTTTAAAATCTTCCTTTCTGATCGCATAAAAACTTAGTGTCCCAAAAAGAATTCCTAAAATATTTGCAGTAAAAAAGTAAAATCGCTCTCCATAATTTTGTTCCCACGTCACGCCCAATACAGGACCGATGAGGCTTAGTGGCAGAAAGGCCCACCATAGTTGCTTAAATTTTTGAGGAAAGAAATCTTTGATCAACCAAGAGCTGAGAAAAGCAAATAAAATTGACAGAATAGAATTAAAAGCGAGTGGAGTTCTATCAAATACCAAAAAATAGAAGGGGGTGATGATCAAGAAAGAAGAAATAAGGGGAAAGCTTTTTATCGAATTACTCTTTGATAGAATCGTCTTGCTGAAATTTTTTTCTTCTTGGATTCTTTTCGTAGTTCTTTTCAGATAAATAGCAAGTCCAAAAAGCAACAGGAAAAAGAAGAAGACCTTTGCCAGGTTACGATTAATAAAATACAATATAAAAGTGCTGTTGGCTTCAAAGGATTCTTTGATGATTGTGAAAGTGGATTTTTTTGCTCCAAATGTTTCGTCTTTAGGCTCCCAGATATAGTTGACTTCCTTTTTCCATATCTTCCGGTTCAGTTCCTTTGATTTTTGTTTGAAGTATTGGTCTGTAGTAATAATCCGGTTGTATAAATCATTTAGCTGGGACTGGAATCTGGTCAAGAGTATTTCCTGCCTGAAAATTTCTTTCTCTAGCTCTATGGTTTGATTTTTCAGCAGATTGATTTCCTGATTGATCTCTGGCGCAAATTCCAAGCTTTGCCATTTAATTTGAAATATTGAATCTTCTCGGATTTCATTTAGAGTATTATTCGCTGTTAGGACAGTTTCAACACCTTCGACAATAACTGCTTCGTATTTTTCTACTTCGGTTAGTAGGCCTTTAAGGATGGATGTCATCCCTTTGAGATATCGCACATTATCTTGGCGTACGGTGTCTAAAACCAATCTGCTCATCGATCGGATAGCTTGATTCAGTTCAGGAATGGTTTCCTGCATTTCTGCGGTATCAAGGGGCTCTTGGAGTAATAGCTGTGCTCTGCTGATTTCAATTGAATAGCGTTTGATTTTTGAAATCATTTGAGGAAGCAATCTACTTAGTTGTTGCTCTTTTTGCTCCAGTTCCTGGGGAGGTTCCGAAATTAAAACTGATTCAGTCTCCTCCGATTTGAGATTTAAGCTATCTGTATTGCCTGTAATTTTTTTTATGATTTCTGTTTGGAGATTCTGACTGAAGGATTTTTCAGCATAGATAAAAAAAATCAGTATCACCGATGATAGAAGCCGGAGTGATTTCATAGAGGGTTTTATTGAGTTCTCAAATTAAGAAAAATCATAATCAATTGAAATGATTTAAAAATCATGACTTTTTGGCAAAAAAATACTGTTTAGCTAATAAAAAATGACAAGATGACTGATTTTTCGCTTTGGTATTAAAATTTCTAATGAGTAATCAGTTAACATTTAGATATCAAAACAAAACCAATTATGAAACTAGTAAAATATAACCAACTCGATCCGATGTTCCCTTCGACATTTGGTGGCTTCTTTGATAAGTTTTTCAATGAGTCACTCGGAGAGGTAAACCGAAAGTTTAGTCCCGCGGTAGATATTTCTGAGGATGATTCTCAGTTTGAACTGCAGGTAGTGGTGCCTGGAATGAAAAAGCAAGACTTCAAAGTAGACTTGACCGAAGGTCGCCTGACCATTTCTGGTGAGCGAAAAGTTGAGGAAAAGAAGAAAGATAAAAACTTCCATTCCCTTGAATCCCAGTTTGGTGCATTTTCAAGAGTGTTTTACCTGCCAGACAATGTACAGGCAGATAAAATCGAGGCTGTCTATGAAGATGGTATTTTGAAAATAACCCTTCCAAAAGCTGAGAAAAAAGTCAATAAAGCATTGATTGAAGTAAAATAATCTGAAGAGTGGGTAAACCCCACTCTTTTTTTTGGGTTAGATAAATAGTGTCGCCGGTTAAAACTGGTTAAATTGATTTTCCAAATTGACCTGATTGAATAATTTTTGAGTTAAATCAGCAAAACAAGAAGAAAGTAAACTATGAGCAAAAGACAATTCTTTCTAGGAATGCTATTGGCCTCCCTCATTGGAGGCATGGTGGCTTTGGCTGGGGTTAGTTATTTCATCCAACCTCAGGTGACTACCACATTTGAAGAAAAACAAAATGCAAGTTTTGTAAATCTACTTGCCGGAGAAAATTTCACGATCCCTGATGGGATTAACTTTGTGGCTTCAGCAGAAATAGTCACGCCTGCAGTAGTACACGTCAGAAGCACATTGGGATATACTGCTTCCCGTCCAAGGAATCCAATCGAAGAACTTTTTGGATTTCCTCCGGGAGATGAAAATCCCATGCAGGGGCCCGGATCAAGAAACCCGATGAGCTCTGGTTCCGGTGTGATAATATCAGCAGACGGATATATCGTGACCAATAACCATGTGGTCGAAGGAGCTTCTCAGATTGACATCTCTCTAGACAATAATAAGCGTTTTGTAGCCAAATTAATCGGTACAGATCCAACTACGGATCTTGCACTGTTGAAAATTGAGGCCAATGGACTTCCTTTTGTTAAATTTGGTAATTCTGATCAAACCAAAATTGGAGAGTGGGTTCTTGCAGTAGGAAATCCGTTTAATCTAAATTCCACTGTGACAGCGGGTATTATTTCGGCAAAAGCCCGAAACATCGGGATTCTTCGTGGAGTAGAAAATAACCTTCAAATAGAATCTTTCCTTCAGACTGATGCAGTGGTCAATCCGGGTAATTCTGGAGGAGCATTGGTCAACTTAGCAGGAGAATTGGTCGGTATCAATACAGCGATAGCTACTCGTACAGGTACTTTTAATGGATATTCCTTCGCTGTGCCAAGTTCGCTGGTACGTAAGGTAGTCGATGATCTCTTGAAGTACGGAGCTGTACAGCGAGGCCTTTTAGGAGTGACGATCAGAGACGTGAGCCCTGAGCTAGCTGAGGAATTGAATAGGGAGTTTCCGGTAGATCGAGGGGTGTATATCAATGGAGTAAATCCAAACAGCGGTGGGGAGGAAGCAGGGTTAAAACCTGGAGATATCATTATAGGAGTCGACGGGAGAGAGACTACTTCCGTTTCTGTCCTTCAGGAAATGGTGGCTAGAAAGCGCCCGGGAGATCAAGTAAAAGTAGAATACCTGCGTGATGGTAAGAAGATGGAAGCAATGGCTACCCTTCGTAACTTTGATGGTAATACCAAAATAGTAGAGAAAGAAGTCAAGAAGACCTATGAATATGACGGTGTTGTTTTCGAAAATATTTCGGATGAGCAAAAAGAGCGACTTCGAATTGGCGGGGGAGCCATGATTGCTTCGGTAGGAAGATCTGCTTGGCAAGCTGCTGGAGCCAGACCTGGATTTATCATTACATCAATCATTGGCGAAGGTGGTCGTATCAGAATCTCGGATGCAGAGAATCTTATCGAAGAGCTAAGTTCATTAAGCGGTCAGGAAATCGTGGTGTTAGGTATGTTTAATGATGGTACCGAATATTACTTCGAAGTTGATCTGGATTGAAAGAATAATTGAACAAAACGAAAAATCCCACTACGATGCGTAGTGGGATTTTTTTATGATTTGGCTTTTATAAAAAGCTTAGTCTGATATTAAGCCACTTGTAGTCTTTTGAATTTTGACTTGTCAAATTGAGATTTGGCATAGGATTCGTCAATAACGAGCTCTTTGATACTGTCATCGGATGGGAGCTCATACATCGCATCTGTGATGATTGCTTCGCAAATAGATCTTAGGCCTCTAGCGCCAAGGTTATATTCCACCGCTTTATCGACGATGAAATCCAAGCCGCTTTCTTTGAATTTCAACTTGACACCCTCCATCTCCAGAAGTTTGGTGTATTGCTTCACAAGGGCATTCTTTGGCTCTGTCAGGATTTGCTTGAGTGCTTCTTTGTGAAGGGGGTCCAAATGAGTCAGTACAGGAAGTCTACCGATTAGTTCTGGGATCAATCCAAAAGCTTTAAGGTCCTGAGCTGTCACATATTGGAGTAAATTCTCTCTATCGGCCATGGCTGCTCCTGCAGACTTGCTAAAGCCAAGAGGCTGGGTATTCAGGCGTTTGGCTATATGTCTTACTATTCCATCAAATGCTCCTCCGCAGATAAATAAGATATTTTCAGTATTGACAGCGATCATTTTTTGGTCCGGGTGCTTTCTGCCACCCTGAGGCGGTACATTCACAACCGTTCCTTCCAATAGCTTCAACATGGCCTGCTGAACGCCCTCGCCACTTACATCTCTTGTGATCGAAGGGTTGTCTGACTTTCGAGCGATTTTATCAATCTCATCGATATACACAATCCCTCTCTCGGCAGCTTCCACATTGTAGTCTGCTGCTTGAAGCAATCTGGTCAAGATGCTTTCCACATCTTCACCTACATAACCTGCCTCTGTGAGTACCGTCGCATCTGCGATGCAGAATGGTACCTCAAGGATTCTTGCCAAGGTTTTAGCTAAATAGGTTTTTCCAGTACCGGTATCGCCCACCATGATGATATTGGATTTTTCAATCTTGATATCATCTGGGTCTATTTGTTGCTGTAGCCTTTTGTAGTGGTTGTATACCGCTACTGTGAGTACTTTTTTAGCATCCTCCTGACCAATTACATATTGGCCGAGGAATTCGGTGAGCTCCTTCGGTTTTTTGAGTTTGAACTTTGGCTTAGATGGTGCGGACTTTTTGGTCTTTTCCTCTTCACCAAGGATCATATGTGCCTGTTCGATACAAAAATTACAGATGTGGGCTGATATTCCGGAGACCATCAGATCCACATCTTTTTTGTTTCTACCGCAGAAGGAGCAGGTAACTTGTGCCATTAAACTGATTTTTTAACTAGAATTTCGTCGATAAGTCCGTATTCTTTGGCCTCAGGTGCCTTAAGCCAGTAGTCACGGTCCGAGTCGCGTTCGATTTCTTCGTAAGTTTTGCCAGTATGATTTGCCAAAATCTGATAAAGCTCCTGACGCATAGAAAGGATTAATTTCAAGGAGATTTCCATGTCCTTAGATTGTCCTTGCATACCGCCTGAAGGCTGGTGAATCATCACTCGCGAATGCTGGAGGGCAGATCGCTTATTTTTTGCTCCACCGGCTAGTAATACAGCGCCCATGGATGCGGCGATTCCCGTACAGATAGTGGCTACATCAGGACCGATATATTGCATGGTGTCATAGATCCCCAGACCAGCAGTCACGGAGCCTCCCGGGCTATTAATGTAAAGCAATACGTCTTTCTTAGCGTCTACTGACTCCAAGAAAAGTAATTGAGCAATGATAATATTGGCAATATGATCATCTACAGGAGTTCCTAAAAAAATGATCCGGTCCATGATCAATCGAGAGAAAACGTCGATTTCCCGGAAATTGGAAGGACGCTCTTCGATGACCGCTCGGGTCATATTTTCGATATGTTGGGTGTACTGGTCAAATGCCGATCCACTGACTCCCTGATTGTGAATCGCAAATTTTCTGAATTCCTCTTTGTTAATCATAATTGGTTTTTTGAATATGGTTGCTTAAAAATAAAAAAAGCCCTTAAATAAGGACTTTTTTAAGCTTTAAAGCAATTTACTTTTCCAAAAGTTCCTTAAAGTCATCGATGCTTAGGTTCTTTTCGACAAGTTTTATTTTCTCTTGGACATATGCTAAAACCTTATCGTTCTGAGCTGAGGTCAGCATATTCATATAGTTTTGACCTTCATTACCTTGAAGGTAATTATCAACAAACATATCCATGCTTGCCTCTAATTGAGAACCAAGACCCGAAGAGGCAAATTGCTCACGAACCATCTCTTTGGTCTTCTCGATCACATCGGCATGCTCGGCTTTGATGTCGTTGGCACGAGCGATTTCATTCGAGATCAATGACCAAACCAACTGTCTTGAATAGGCAGGGAATTCATTTTCTACATCTTTCTCAGTCACTTTGCCTTCGTTGGCTCTTAGCAACCATTCCTTCAAGAAATCTTCTGGAAGATCAAGGTTAGCTTTCTCAACCAAGGTCTTTTTCAGCTCTTCTTCCGTGAAAACTTGAGATTCTCTATCATAGCTAGCCTGTAGTGTCTCTTTTACCTTGGCAGTAAATTCCTCTTCGGTTTTTACTTGATCAGGACCAAAGATTTTATCAAAAAATTCCTGATTCATTTCAGCCTCTGCTTTTCTGTTTACATTCTTGATGGTAAAAGAAAGCGCTCCAGATAGGTCCTTTGCGTCTTCCTCTGTCAATCCAAATGCTTCTTCCCACTGACCTTTCTTGACATCCTTTGCATCGAAGTCTACTACGTCTTCCTTGCCTTTTCCGATGAATTTTTCAGCCAGTTTTTTGGTGATTTTAGATAGATCCAAAGAAACGGTATGCTCAATATCACCCTCTTTAGCTTTAAAATCACCGTAAACATGATCGCCAGCTTCTACGGATTCAGGGTTAGTACTTTCGCCGTACTGAGACTTGAGGTTTTGAATAGTTTCATCGACCAGTTTGTCATCCACTTGGATTTGATACTTCACCGCCTCAAGATTTTCGTCGATTGGAAGTTCAAAATTCTCGACGAAGCCAATCTTGTATTCGAAATCAAAATCTTTCTGCTTTTTCCAGTCGATTTCATCTTCAACTTTTTCTACAGGAAGTGGATCTCCTAGGATTCTAAAGGACTGCTCCTTAATGTAATTGTTTAGTGAATCACCGAGGATGGAATTGATCTCATCTACTAGAATAGAAGTTCCGTAGATATTTTTTACCATAGAAACAGGCGCTTTGCCAGGTCTAAATCCCTTAATGCTGACTTTTTTAGCATAGTCTTTTAGCTTGGCGTCTACCTTGGGTTGATAATCTGCCTCCGTTAGTTTAATTTTAATAGAGGCTTGATTTGCGGAATGCTTGTCTAGTGTAATTTCCAACGTATAAAATATTTATGATGATTTCGAACTAAAAACCCCCAATCGCTTTCCTGAGTATTCTCAGGGAGTGATTGAGGGTTCGATTTGTGTGCGGATGGAGGGACTCGAACCCCCATGCCTCGCGGCGCTAGATCCTAAGTCTAGTGCGTCTACCAATTTCGCCACATCCGCTTTTCGACCGTATCACTTTCGTACGGCTGTCAATTGTGGATGCAAAGGTAGGTACTTCCTGAATATTTGCAAGCATCCGAGAAAAAAATATTTTAGATTCTGAAATAGAAATCATCCTTACCATTTTTGTGTTAAATTTCTAATATGTCCATGATCCAAGTTGATATAGAAGAAGAGCGAAAAGAAATTCTAAAAAGGTATCGTCGTCTTCTCCGACAAGCCAAACCAATCTTAAAGCCTGGGGATGCTAAAATCATCAAAAAGGCTTTTAATGTGTCCCTAGAGGCGCATAAGGATATGCGCCGCAAATCAGGGGAGCCCTACATCTATCATCCATTGGAGGTAGCTTTGGTCTGTGTGGAGGAGATTGGCTTGGGCACGACCTCGATAGTAGCCGCGCTTTTGCACGATGTAGTGGAGGATACCTATTGGGAGCTTGAAGATATTGATCGGGAATTTGGTCATAAGGTAATGACTATTATCGATGGTTTGACCAAGATTGCAGGCGTATTCGAATATGGTAGCTCTCAGCAAGCGGAGAATTTCCGAAAAATGCTTTTAACCCTATCTGATGACGTCCGTGTAATTTTGATAAAAATAGCGGATCGTCTGAATAATATGCGTACGCTTGGAAGCATGCCTCGTCACAAGCAATTGAAAATCGCCTCTGAGACGATGTATCTCTACGCTCCGCTTGCACATAGGCTAGGGCTTTATGCGATCAAATCCGAACTCGAGGATTTGTATCTAAAATTTACCGATACCACCACCTACAAGGCGATCGTTCATAAAATTAATGAGTCTAAGTCCTACCGGAATAAATTTATCCGGCAATTCATCCAGCCCATCGAGGAGGAGCTCAATCGACAGGGATTCAAATTTAGTATTAAAGGAAGACCTAAGTCGGTTTACTCCATCTACAACAAGATGAAAAAGCAAAATATACCTTTCGAAGAGGTATATGACCTTTTTGCCGTACGGATTATCTTGGAGTCTGAGTTGGAAAATGAAAAAGCCGACTGTTGGCAAGTGTACTCGATCGTGACAGATTTTTACCGGCCAAATCCAGACCGTCTTCGAGATTGGATTTCTACACCTCGTTCCAACGGATATGAATCCCTTCATACCACTGTCATGAGTAATCTCGGTCAGTGGGTGGAAGTGCAGATTCGTACAAGAAGGATGGATGAAATTGCAGAGCGAGGTTACGCGGCACACTGGAAATACAAAGAAAAAGATGCTCCAGGCAAGACTACTTCAGGTTTGGACGAATGGATCACCCAAGTGAGAAGCATGCTGGAATCCAATGAAGGAAATGCCATAGAGTTTATGGATGATTTCAGGGGAAATCTTTTCCAGGAAGAGGTTTTTGTTTTTACTCCCAAAGGAGATTTAAAAGTGCTGGCTTTCGGCTCTACTGCTTTGGACTTCGCGTTTGAAATCCATACAGAAGTGGGAGCCCGATGTATCGGTGCCAAAGTCAATCAAAAGCTGGTTCCGATTACTCATAAACTAAAAAATGGCGATCAGGTCGAAATCCTTACATCAAATAAGCAAAAGCCTTCAGAAGATTGGCTCAATCATGTAGTCACCTCGCGTGCAAAAGCTAAAATCAAGGATGCGCTAAGGGAGGAGAAAAAGTCTGCGATTGTAGATGGAAGAGAAATTGTGCAGCGTAAGCTGAAGCAAATGAAAATGGAGTTTAGCTCCGAGATAGTGGAAAAGCTTCGCGCCTATTTCGAATTAAAGACAGCCAATGACTTTTATTATAAGGTTGGAAAGGGGATTATTGATCCAACTACGATCAAATCTTTCAAAGATTTCCGAGAAAATCAAAAGCTAAAGTATAAGGCTATTCAGGAGAAAGTTCGGGATGAATCAACCTTCACCAAGGAAATCAAGAGCCTTAAAGGGCCAGATCATGACCAGTTGTTGATCGGGGAAGATATGGATGTGGTTGATTATATATTGGCCAAGTGTTGCAATCCAATTCCCGGCGATGATGTGTTTGGCTTTGTTACGGTGAATGAAGGAATCAAAATTCACCGAACATCCTGTCCGAATGCCTTGGAATTGCTCTCAAATCATGGAAACCGTGTAATCAAAGCTCGCTGGACAAGTCAAAAAGAAATCGCCTTTTTGGCAGGGCTTCATATTGTAGGAACAGATCGTGTAGGGCTGATCAATGATGTCACCAAAGTGATTTCCAGTGAGCTTAAAGTGAATATGCGATCTATTACCGTAGATTCAGATGCGGGAATTTTTGAGGGGACCATCAAGCTCTATGTTCACAGTACTGAGCATTTGGAGACCTTGGTGAAAAACCTCAAAGAGGTCGAAGGGATCATTAAGGTAACTCGATTTGATTAGAGTGAATTAATTCTCCCCAGCAAGGGTTATATTTGACAAAAAAATAAATAAATGTCTTTGAATACCGCACATTTCGAGGAAGTCAAGAGAATATTTACGGCATATCTGGAGAATCAAAAACTCCGAAAAACGCCCGAACGATATGCGATTTTGGAGGAGATATACAGTCGGTCCGGTCACTTTGATGTAGAAGGGCTCTACATCAGCATGAAAAATAAAAATTATCGGGTCAGTCGGGCTACGGTTTATAATACCCTAGATCTATTGGTTGAATGTGATTTGGTGACCAAGCATCAGTTTGGAAAGAATCTAGCGCAATTCGAAAAGTCCTACGGATACAAACAGCACGATCATTTGATCTGTATTGATTGCAATGAGGTCCTGGAGTTTTGTGATCCACGCATCCAAAATATCCAAAATACCGTTGGAGATATCTTGAACTTCAGGGTGCTTCATCATTCATTGATTTTGTACGGCAACTGTACCAAGGAGAAATGCGAAAATAAGCCAAGCCCAGAGGCGTGAAATCAAGGATGATCTCAAATATTTCTTTATGGTATGAGATCGGTCCTTTTTTAAAATTCGCCTTCTGACCGATCACGATCCAAAATTAAAAGATAAAATAAAGACTGCCTGAGGCAGAAAGGATGTCGGAATCGGCACAAGACAGTTTGTGGCCTTTGAAAAACAAATTATAAACACATGAAACTAAGCTATCAATCAGAAAAAGACGATAAGGCCCATTATTTACACATTCAGGGAGATTTGATAGGTGATGAGATGGGGCCTAAGCTCGTAGAGATTGTATCCGATGCGATACAGGAAGGCGCTAAAACATTTGTGGTAAATCTCAAAGAGGTGCGCTACATCAGCTCGTCAGGGATAGGCTTACTGATTACCATGCTGACAAAAATGAGGAATGCTGGCGGAGAAGTTTATCTGACTGCACCTTCAGAGCATGTCAAAAAACTTTTGATCATTACTAAGTTGAATAATATTTTTTCAGTCTATGATTCGGTTGAGGATTTTAGAGCTGCATTTTAGTTTAAGAAGGAATTTTGAATGATTTGATGATTATTCCCAAGTTTCACTTGGTTTTGATTCTTTGAATCGCAAATTTCGGCCTTTAAAAAACTTTGATTTAAAGTAATCCCCGCATCATTATGAAGATGGATGTATTGCTCGGTCTCCAATGGGGAGATGAGGGTAAAGGTAAAATTGTGGATGTTTTGGCTCCTGACTATGAAATCGTCGCTAGATTCCAAGGCGGACCCAATGCAGGGCATACGTTGGAGTTTGACGGGATCAAGCATGTTCTTCATCAGATTCCATCAGGTATTTTCCGCTCTCAGATATTGAATATCATTGGGAATGGGGTGGTGTTGGATCCGGTCATCTTGAAGAAAGAGATCGAAGGACTTGGGAAGTTTTCGATAGATTACATGAAAAACTTGGTTGTCTCCAAAAAGGCGACAATCATCGTTCCCACGCATAAATTATTGGACGCAGCCTACGAGAAGTCCAAGGGTGATAAAAAGATCGGGTCCACTCTTAAAGGAATTGGCCCAACCTACCAAGATAAGATTGGTCGGTCTGCACTTAGGATTGGGGATATTTTAAGCCCCGATTTTCCAGACAAATATCAAACGCTTCTAGAAAAACATAGAACTATTCTATCCTTCTATGATTTTCCGCTGGATGAGTTACCGGAGTTGGAGAAAAACTTCTTTGATGCAATCGCTTTTGTAAAAAGTCTGAATCTGATTGACAGTGAATATGTCGTTAATGAGGCGCTTTCAGGAGGTAAGAAGATTTTGGCAGAAGGAGCCCAAGGTTCACTGCTTGATATAGATTTTGGTTCCTATCCATTCGTGACTAGTAGTAGTACCATGACGGCAGGAGCTTGTTCTGGTTTGGGGGTAGCTCCATCTCGGATTGGCGAGGTTTTCGGTATTTTCAAAGCCTATTGCACTCGCGTAGGAAGTGGACCGTTTCCTACTGAGCTTTTTGATGATACTGGAGAGGCTATGCGTAAGGAGGGAAATGAATTTGGTAGCACCACGGGCAGACCGC
>LJXT01000058.1 GCA_001314815.1 Algoriphagus marincola HL-49 | reverse complement strand
CTGGAAATGAAGGATGGAGTGATGGTCTAGCCTACTTTTTCAACTTTTTCAGCATGGCCTCGATATGCTTTTTTGATTCAAACATATCCTGAAATACTCCGGCAATTTTCATGTCAGAATCGATGAAATAGGTGATTCGCTTGGGCATTTTGATGAGTGGAATGAGCGCGTCGTATGCTTTGCAAACTTTTCCGGATTCATCTGACAAAAGTTCAAATGGAAGTTTATGTGTTTTTTTAAACTTCTCATGTGTTTCGATAGAATCTCTACTTACTCCAAAGACAGGAATATCCAAATCCCGAAAAGCCTCAAATTGATCTCTAAACTCACAAGCCTCCGCGGTACAGCCGGGGGTGAAGTCCTTCGGATAAAAGTATAATACAAAGCTTCTCCCAGATAGGTCTTGGTGTAGATTCAATGTAAGTTTAGAGGTTCCTTTTACAGAAAAGTCTGGTGCTTGGGTTCCGATTTTTAATGCCATGAGTTTGAAACTGTATTTAAAACTGATTGTTAGCTTAAACTGAAAACAAAGAAAAATGATTCTTTCTTTCTTACTTACTTGCTCCAACTGATTAAAAAAATACCCCGACCTTGAAACTATCCGGCGTGCAGTCCATGATTTTGGCAGGAATATTCTTTGCCTTGATGAATGTGTCTGTCAAGTTTATTCCTCATATTCCGGCGATAGAAATTATCCTTTTTCGCTCCATTTTTAGTCTTATTTTCAGTTATGCTTTTCTGAGAAGTCAGGGCGTGTATGTGTTTGGAAATAACAAAAAACTACTGGTAATCAGGGGTGTAGTTGGTTCGATCGGACTGATTACCTTTTTCTACACACTTCAGAAAATCCCATTGGCAAGTGCGGTGACCATTCAATACCTTTCGCCGATTTTCACTACGATCTTGGGTATATTTCTGGTTAAAGAACGGGTCCGAACCATTCAATTTTTCTATTTTGGTTTGGCTTTTATCGGAGTGATCGTGGTGCAAGGTTTCGATCCGAGAGTGGATTTGCTCTATGCCGGTATAGGAATTATTTCTGCACTTTTTTCGGGCTTAGCTTACAATGTGATCCGTAAATTGAAAAACACAGAGCATCCTTTGGTGATTATTTTTTATTTTCCTCTGGTGACCTTACCCATTGCCTCGGTGATTGTGTTATTCAATTGGGTGAATCCAGTGGGTTGGGATTGGCTGATTTTGCTCTGGATCGGAATTTGTACCCAAGCAGCGCAATACTTCCTGACTTTGGCATATCAAAACTCAAATGTGTCTAAAGTATCAAGCCTAACATATTTGGGAATGATTTATGCGTTGTTTTTTGGGTATGTATTTTTCGAAGAGACATTTACACTTGGGTCATATGTAGGTATGGGTTTGGTTGTACTGGGAATATTATTGAATTTAAGAGAAAAATAAGATGAGTCGATTACATTTTTACTTCGGACGGCGACTAAAAGAAAAACTAAACGTCATGGGCCCTAATTCAATATTTTCTTGGACACTTTTCGCAGTGCTCATTTTTTCGGTTTTTTCCTGTTTTCAAGAAACAGAAGATCCGGCCAATCAAGTTGGAGATTCACAGTTCACTTTTGATTGTGATCAGTTGGCTTACTCTGATACGATTTATTATATCAGCGCCACTCAGGCAGTTACTATTAGTCCAGAGAATCTCCTTCAAGGTGCCTTCGAGGCTAGTCCATCAGGCCTTGCGATCGATCCCAATACGGGAGTAATTGATGTCAATGCCAGTGAGACTGGCCTTAAATATAAGATTTCTTTCACTCCAACGGGAGGTACTGAAGCTTGTGAAACTTTTGTCACGATCGGTGGTGTCAATTACCTTGATGGCGTATATGTCCTTGATCAAAATCAGACTTTTGTACCTCCCATTTACAACGGTGTACCCGGACTGACATTGCCTTGTCCCGATGATGACGATGACGACGATGACGATGACGACGATGGGGATGACGACGATGGGGATGACGACGACGGAGATGATGATGACGATAGTTGTGATTTTGATACGGATAATCCTACCGGGCAGCTGTTGGCCGATTTGGGATTTGAAATTTCAAGTCAAGGGGTATTTGATCTTCAGGAGACAATAGAAAACGGGACTTTTGGTTCCACTCCAGTAAATGGGGAAGTGTTGGATGTGGAGTTGTTTTATCGTTTATCCGATTTGAGCGATGAAGCTTTAAATTCTATTCCGCTGCGCTTCTTTTATTATGAAACTGTTGCTGATATTCCCCAGGCGCTTTTAGACGATATTGATGAAAAAAGTGATCTAATCAATGAGCTTAGATCGGGAAAATCGCCTAATTTCAGGTTAGCAAATGAAACCAGGCCCCGAAGAGTGCCTAGGCCACCTTTCATTGTGATCGTGGCAAATCTACAATAGGGGCATTAATAGCCCTTAGTCGTGTCGAACCTTTGGAGTCGTTTTTTATACTTTTGTCTAATTTTTCTACCTCTTTTTGTCCATGGGCAAGAGGGAAATCAATTAATTCAAAAAGCCGACTCTCTTTATTTTTTGCCATATCCAGCGGAGACTGATGATAGGATGGCCATGGAAATCTATTCCAAGATTTTAGATGAAGTTCCTGAACCTGCTGTAATCGATGATTTCATTAGGGCTGCTGAGCACCTTGGAAATCTTCAAGTTATCTATGGTCAGCAGGCAGAAGCTGCTATATCCTATCGCAAGGCTTTATTTTTCGCAAGGGCTTTTCAGCAGCCAGATACCTTAGTTTACGATATAAATCTCTTCTTAGGAGAAGTGCTTTTTAGGATGAGTAGATTAGATAGCGCTATTTTTCATCTTAAAGAAGCTGAGCGTATTCAAAGTGAAATATCATTGGAAGTATCTCCGGAGCGTCTATTTAATGCACTTGGGGTTTATTACTTCGAGACAGGAAACTACCTACAAAGTATTCGATACTTTACGCAAGCAGAATCATATTTGGACGCTGCATCAGGAGATTATGTGCAATTTGCACGTTATAGTTTCTTGAGTAATAAAGCATCGGCCCTTTACCATTTAGAGCAGTATGATAGTGCGCGTAGGATTTATTCCCAACTTCTTGAATGGAATATCAACTCAGACCAAGTTCGAATCAATCTGGCCAATACTTTTCTTAAGGAAAACAGAGCTGAAGAAGCCTTACAAACCCTGAGTCAGGTAGGAGATGTAAAAGGTAGGAATTTCCTATCCTTCCTCAATCTTCAAACAAAGGGCTATCTGATTCAAAATGATCTTACAAGATCAGACAGCTTGCTTCAGCTTACAGAATCTGCGTTTGATAGTCTTTTGATTTCCTCTAAAGACTATCAACGAGGGATTTACTTGTCTAATTATGGGAATTTTAAAAGAAAGAAAAACAGTTTTCAAGAAGCCATCAAGTACTACCACTTGTCGGTTGTGGAGCTTCATCCGAGCTTTAATTCAGATGATATTTTTGAAAATCCCAAAGAGCTTTCTTTGGGCATGGGGGCTGTTACTCTTTTTGAAAGCTTAGTTTCAAAAGCGGAAATTTCCTGGGATTATTTCAAAAAAAGCCAAAACAATGAGTATCTCGAACTAGGTTGGGATTCGTATGAATCGGCTTTTGAATTGGCTGAATTTATTTCTGCAAATTTTGATAATGATGAAGCCCGGATATTTTTGGGAGATCGGGCTTTGAAGGCTTATCAGCTAGCAATTGGTCAGCTGATTGATTTCTATCAAACCCAGCAGAAGGACAGTATCAAAAATCAAGTATTTCTGTGGGCAGAACAAAGTAAATCAACTGCCTTGCGTCTAGGGGTTTTAGAATCAAAAAAGCGAAAGAACTCCGGTATTCCTTCGACGCTTCTAGATGAGGAGCAAGCTGTCTTGCAACAATTAGCCAGAAACTATCGGGATCAATATGAGAATCCAGACGAATCTCGGCTAGAAGCCCTCAATTCCGAATACACTGATCTGCAAGTAAGGCTGTCCCGCCTTCGAGATGAAATCAAGACTTTTTCGAAAAATGAAGAAAATACGGCTTCTCTTAGTATCAAGGCCATTCAATCAAGGTTGCCTCAGGGGGTCCTACTAATCTCATTTTTTGAAGGGACTGATTATTTGACACTATTTTTATTGAATAATGAATCATTGGAATGGCAAGTGCTCGATTGGGATAGGGAGGATCACTATCAAGTGCTTGAATGGAAAGATCAAATTCGATCCTGGAGAACAGGAATGAGCTATCAATCTCCTCTAATTATTTCTCAATTAAGCAACCTGTTTTTTGAAGAATGGAAGTCCGTTATTTCTGATGCCTCATTGCTTATGATTGTTCCACATGGTGTTTTCTCTGGGGTTTCCTTTGATGAGTTCTTAGTTGATGGACAAATGCTTATAGAGAAACTACCAATCAGCTATCAATTTTCGGCTCTAAATATTCAGAAAAAAGATCTTTCAACTTGGGACCAATCAGAAATGGTAAGCTTCGCACCTTTTGACCAAAAGACAGGACCCGAAGGTTTAGAATTACCAGCCTTACCTGGTTCGTCCGAAGAGATTCAGGATTTACCAGGGTTAAAGCTTCAAGGGCCAAGGGCTTCTCTGGAAAACTTTTTAAAAATGGCTAACCAAAAGCGAATCATTCATTTGGCGACGCATGCCGTAGCTTCTGATGAAGATAGAGAAGCCTCTTTTGTAGCATTTTATCCAGATGGAGACTTTCGTTTGTTTGAAAATGAATTGAAGTTTCAGGCTTTTGATCAGGTTGAATTAGTGTTTTTGAGCGCTTGTGAGACGGCTTCGGGTAAATTCAGTGAATCAGAAGGTCTTGTCAGTCTGGCTCGGGCTTTTTCTTTTGCCGGCGCTGATAATCTTGTCTCCACTCTTTGGCTCACCGAAGACCGGGTAGCTACCTATATGTCTAAGGAATTCTATAAGGGGCTTGGCGAAGGACTGACGTATGCAGAGGCCTTGAGAGCGGCCAAATTAACCTTACTCCATGATCCTAAAATGGCTCAGTTTCGTGATGCGCCTTATTGGACTAATTTAATTTTTGTAGGGGAGATTCAAGAGAAGTCTTATTGGGATTTTTTCCTCCAATTTTTCCTGGTAGGGGCTTTTGCCTTGATTTTAATTGGATTGATTTACTGGTTTTTGATCTTAAGGTTCAAATAAAAAAAGACGTTTATTTGCTTTAAATCAATGAGTTAATCTATATTTTCTACAGGGTTTTCAAAGGTTTGAATAATCACCTAACCCCCTCCTTATTTCAAAAAAAATCCGGCAGAATGCTCTGCCGGATCGTATCGAAGGAATAGGTGCCCTAGTCCAATTCCAACTCGATATCCAAAGAATCTTCGATTCTATCTAAGATCCTTTCATAGATTCGTTGATTTCTATTTTTTGAAATTACCAAAACTCCATCGGTGAGTTCTGCATCGTCTAAGTCGTCAGAGGATACCGCAAGAAACCAGCCTGCAGCGTCTATTTCCATCAAGGCAAATGGGTTATTGCTTCCATCAAAAAAGAAAAGCTCGTCATAATCTCCTTCTAATTCTAGCTCGAAGTCTAGGTCGTCATCGTCATCTCCAAACACTTCCAGACGAAGCGGCACCGAGCTTCCATCTCTTTTTTCAAGAGTTCCTTCAATGTAGATGCTTGGTTCGCTTCGGTGATCTATCAAATCAACCTCGAATTCGATCTCTTCGTAGGAGCCGGATTCAATGTTTAGGAAAAAATCAGCATCGGAAGAAAACTGGTCAAAATTTATCTTTTTTATCTCAGGGAATGAGTAATTGATTTCACGCTCAAAATCCCCATTTTGATTACTTCCCTCTACCTCAAGCTCTATTTCTTTCACCTGAATAAATCCTGAATTAATCCGAACTCCCTCATTCAACATTCTGGAGTTTGAGTTAGAAGAATTGGCTAATTTCACCCCAACCCCCATCTGCACATCTCCGTTTCCTATTGCTATCGGTTCGTTTTCATCTGTGCATGAGCTAAAGCCTATTAAGCTGGCAAGTGCGAATAATTGATATTTTTTCATGGCTTAATTTGTTTGTTTTATTATTAGTCGCGATCGACCCGGTATTTGTAACCTTGATTTTCAGTTTATTTTTAAAAAGTATATTTTTTATTTTTTCAATTTTTCAATTCTAGGATTTTGATTTTCATGGCATCCCAGCGATTGACATTTTGGTAATATTTGTGGCGGGTGTTTGATCGGATTTTTTCGATTTGATTTTGGGCAAGGTTATAATCTCCATTCATGAGGTAGGCACGAAAGAGGTAGTAATCAGTTTCTTCTACATATAGTTTGATAGAGCTTGACTCATTGATCTTCTCAATTATTTGTAGTTCATCCACGGCCTCTTTTCCTTTTCCTAATTCGAGATATGCCATTCCTAGCAGAAATCTGCTATCCAGATCCAGTTCACTGTCTAGAGCTGCCATTTCGATTACTTCCTGATAATCTTCGCTTTGATAGGCTTTCTTGATTCTACTCTCTATCTCGGCACTCCCTCGCATCACCGGTACTTGGTAGCTTAGAAAATGCTGATCTAAAGATTCCGGGCTTGTTTTTATAAATATAAATGTGGCTAATCCAACAAGGATTATGGAAGCTGATGCTGCAATTCTTAAATACCAGTTTGGCTTAGAATTTTGCGTCGGCGATGAATCGATAGATCGAATCTTTCGTGTATCTAGGTACGCTTCTTGCGTTTTGGCTATATCTGTTTTCCATCCATGCATCTCGATCGCCTCTCTAGCAAGCATGAGCGCTTGTACTTCTGCCTCTAGTTCTGAATCAGTGGTCAGTAGCTTTTCAATTTCTAGCCTTTGGTCAAGACTTAGTTTGCCATCCAGGTAATCTTCTAGAAGTGGTAGCTCAAGTTTATTTTTCATTTCTTAAAATTTTTTGAAGTGTTTTACTTATCCCCGGTGAGGCTTTTACAGAATCAGTGAGTGACTTGAGACATTTATATTTCTTATTTCGCAACACCTGCTCTGAACTGAATTCAAGTTGTTCACAGATTTCTTTCATGGCTAGTTCTTCGTAGTAGAAGAGCTGTAATATCCTGCGGCAGGTATCTCCCAATTTCTCGAATAAGGCCATCACATACTTCAGGTTTTCCTGATTTGCAATTGCTTCACTGACATCTGGACTATACTCATCTTCCTCCAAATGATATGACTCATGCCGGTTTTGAGTGCTTTTTTGCTTTCGTATTTCCGAGATCCATTTGTTTTTTGCGATACTGTACAATATTGATTTGATGGAAGCTTCACCTCTGAATTTCTCGGATTTGATCATCTGGACCAACACAAGCATAGAATCTTGTATAACATCAGCAGCATCATCCTCCGTCCCATTATTTTGTAAAACCAATTTTTCCAACAGACCATAGTGCTGCTCGTATAGCTGCGCAATGGCTATATTTTGATCTTTTTTCATTCGGATCATTTCGGAAATTTCCCGATCGCTAGCGTGTTTGTTCAGCTTCATCTATGTATTCATCAATTAGTCGTGGTACCCATTAAAAATGTAACCAAAGTAGCCAAAAAAAATCCCTTGATAAGAAGATTGCCTAACATTGAAATGAAAAAAATCCTCGAATAGTGTGAGATCAAGACCTTAGTCACTTAATTTTGATTGAAAGTACTAGCTTATGAAAATCACCAAGGATCTCTATCAAAGCAGTTTGGCTTTGCTCACCGACTTTTACCAACTCACCATGGCCTATGCCTATTGGAAAGCGGGGAAGGGAGATCAGGAAGCCGTTTTTAATCTTTTTTTTAGAAAGCACCCTTTTAATGGTGGTTTTACCGTGGCTGCCGGATTGGAATACGTAGTAGATTATTGTAGAAATTTCCGATTCGAAAAAAAGGATATAGATTATCTAAAAGGGATGAAAGCGCCTGACGGTTCTCCCCAATTCGAAAAGGGTTTTTTGGATTACCTCAGTGAGATGCGTTTTTCCTGTGATATCGAGGCAGTGGAAGAGGGGACAGTTGTTTTCCCCAATGCTCCCATGCTTCGAGTGAAAGGTCCCCTGATTCAGTGTCAATTACTCGAAACCCCACTACTTAATATCCTGAACTTTCAGACTTTGATCGCAACCAAGGCAGCTAGAATTACATTGGCAGCAAAGGGAGATCCTGTTTTGGAATTTGGTCTTCGGAGAGCCCAAGGTATTGACGGAGCGCTAGCCGCAAGTCGGGCGGCCTTTATCGGGGGTTGTACTTCTACGAGCAATGTAATGGCCGGCAGATTATTCGGGATTCCTGTTTCTGGCACTCATGCTCACAGCTGGATTATGTCCTTTGAGACGGAGTTGGAAGCATTTGAAGCTTACGCTGATGCGTTTCCTGATCAGTCTGTCTTCTTGGTGGATACCTATGATACAATTCAGGGAGTGAAAAATGCTATCAAAGTTGGAGAAAAGCTTCGAAGCATGGGAAAGGAACTCATCGGAATCCGAATCGATAGCGGTGATTTGGCTTACTTTTCCAATCAAGCCCGTGAACTCCTGGATCAAGCAGGCTTTCCCAATGCGAAAATCGTAGCCTCCAATGATTTGGATGAATACCTGATCTCTTCGCTGAAAACCCAAGAAGCCTCCATCAATGTATGGGGAGTGGGAACGAAATTGGTCACAGCTTTTGATCAGCCGGCACTGGGGGCAGTGTATAAACTTTCGGCTATCAAAAGTCAAAAGGGTGAGTGGATTCCAAAAATCAAAGTTTCCCAGCAATCACTGAAAATCAATATTCCAGGAGTGCATAATATACGAAGGTATTTTTCAGGCGGGAAAGCTGTCGCAGATATGATTTATCTGGAAGGCCAGTCTATTAACTCCAAAGGTACTGTCATTATCGATCCTATTGATGCCACTCGAAGAAAGCGGATTATGCCTGCTTTTTATCAAAGTGAGGAATTGCTAAAGCCGATTTTTGAAAAAGGGAAAAAAGTCTATAAATGTCCGGATATTCAGTCCATCAGGAAGCGGACTCAGGATCAATTGAAGACTTTTGACAAAACCCATAAGCGACTGGTCAATCCGCATGTCTATCCAGTAGGTTTGGAAGAAAATCTGCACCATTTGCGCATGGACTTGGTTTTAAAAGCTAAAGAAATCGAAGATGAATCTAACTGATAAGGACGCATTAATTATAGTTGACGTACAATATGATTTCCTACCTGGCGGAGCATTGGAGGTTAGGGAAGGAGATCAAATCATCCCGCTAATCAATTCCATTCAGCCTTTTTTTTCTTGTGTAGTCGCTACGCAAGATTGGCACCCGGAAGATCATTTAAGCTTCGCAGCAAATCACAGTGGCAAAAAGCCCGGTGAACAGGTTGATTTAGATGGCATCGATCAGATACTTTGGCCAGTTCACTGCGTACAAGGTGAACATTGGTCAGAATTCCATGAAGACCTGAATCCTAGTAATTGGGAAGCAGTATTTCAAAAAGGTACCAACCCTCGAGTAGATTCTTACTCCGGGTTTTTTGATAATGCCCGCAGAGGAGATACTGGTTTGGGAGATTATTTGAAGGAAAGAGGAATTGAAAGGATCTTTGTATGCGGCTTAGCCCAGGATTATTGTGTGAAATTTACCGCCTTGGATGGCTTATCTTTGGGCTTTGAAACCTATCTCCTTCAGGATGTGACCAGGGCAGTGAATCTAAATCCAGAAGATGGCAAGTTGGCCTTGGAAGAAATGGAGGAGAAAGGAGTGAAGTTGATTGAATCAAAAGAACTGATTGATTAAGCCCATGTTTGAATACGACGCTGAAAAACACTATCCCAAAGAAACAGAAAGTAGAGTGGTCATCCGATTTCAGGATTGTGATCCACTTCGGCATTTGAATAATGCCAAGTACTTCGACTACTTTTTCAATGCCCGTGAGGATCAGGTCCCTAAGCTCTATGGATTAGAGGTGATCGATTTGATTCGTAAATACAAAGCTGCTTGGGTGGTTTACAATCACAATATCAGCTACGTCAAGCCTGCCATGGTCGGAGAGTGGGTTCGAATTATGAGCCGCATACTATGGCATAATGAAAATACCATCTTGGTCGAGTATTACATGACCGATGACAGCAAGACCCAGCTCAAAACAGTTCTTTGGTCCACGATGCGATATGTGACTCTGGCAGAAGGAAAGTCTACCAACCATGAAGGTGCAGTAGTTGATTTTCTCGAAGCAACCTCTCTAAAACGCGATGATATCTGGGATTTCAGCATCAAGGAGCGAGTTAAGCAGCTCAGTATGGAATTGAAAAAATCTTGATCTAATCAAATAATGTGTTGAATCGAACAAAGGCTGTACACTAGCGTACAGCTTTTTTTGCTTTTGGCATGGCCATTTCTGAGCTGGAGAATTTTTTGAAAATTATTTTTTCTTAACAGGCATACTAAGATGCAACCTGTTAAAATCTCAAAAATCGCTTAAAGTGTTCGCTTTCGAGTCAAACGAACATGCAAGTGTTCACATTCTTTACAGGTTTTGTTAATTTTTTGAGAAGAAAACCAAATTTAATTCCGTGTAAATCTTAATAATTTTAAAAAATTCTGATTTCCTCAACTGATTCAAAAATTAGAAAATAGCTATTGGTACGGCCTTGGCAATAAGGATAGCACAACAACACTAAACCAAAACATTATGAAAACGCTATTCACATTCGCACTTGCTGGACTACTTGCTACAAGTACTCTTGCAGCAAACTCCAATGAAGACCTTTTAGCAGACACAGACGCTAGGGCAAAATTCAAAAAAGTAAATATCCTTCTAAATGAGGGAGTTGGAAAGGCTAAGGTTGCCATTCTTGATGAGGAAGGAAAGGTCCTCCATCAGCGAAAAGTAAATGTAGGTGATGAGAAAGTCATCGTACCTTACGACTTGAATAATATGCCTTGTGGAGAATATCAAGTAAAAATCACGACCGAGGATGAAGAGGTAATCTACAAGGTGGAGACTTTTGACAAGAAGCCTGAAATAGGAGAACTACCGCTGATGGCTTATGGTAAAATTATCGATGATGAGACTGTGAATATTGCAGTGATCGGGCTATCAGAACCGGGAGTAGAAGTAACCGTTCGATACACGGACTCAAACAAAATCATTCACACAGAGACTGTGGATCACCCTGATGGATTCCTTAAAGACTACAAATTGAAAGGAGTAAACCCGGAAGATGTTTACTTCCAGTTGACAGACAACTTGGGTAGAATAAAGACGCTATACTTCTAAATTAAACCACCCACAATGAAACCCCTTTTCGAAAGAATTGGGGTTTTTTTATGGTTTGACCAAATGGTCGCCAAGCTGCTGACCTATGGATATTAAGTCTATTCCCAACTTTTCCTTTGCTACTTCAATGACCTGCTCTCGCTCTTTTTTAGGAAGTTTTTCAAATCCGAAATAAGCTCCCAAAATTCCTCCTGCTAAGGCTGCTGTGGTATCATTATCCCGTCCATAATTCGTCAGAAAAATCAGTGTATTCATAAAGTCAAAGTCTGCATATATCATCGCCGTGATTGTCTGCAAATAAATCTCACCAGCGTGAAAAGGCATATCCTGAATCCGCTCATCCAGCTGCTCAAAGGCATAGGCAAGTGAGGGACTATCCGCATCCATGAAATTCAAAGAATCCAGTTTTTTCGCCTCTTCATTGATTTTCAGCGCTTCCTGAAGGATGCGATAGGCCGTCCTTCCCACGAGTCTACTTTGGAAATACTGTTTTGGGTCGACTCGCAAGGAAGCGAGCAAACTATCCGGATTGCTGCCTTTTTTCATACCTGAAGCGGTCAATGCTGCACTCAGAGCTGTGAGATCTTTAGCATATCCCAAATCGTAAAGTGAAAGCTTGTATGCTTCGGAATAGGCTTTCTCAGGATCACCGGGGAAAAAGCCTCCTAAAATCGGAGCATAAAGCAAACCTGCACAAACCATTTCCCCACCATAAAATTTCCCCAAAGAATCAGCGTAGCCTACCAGATTATTTTCGATGAAGGGGCGACTTACTTTTGCCCATTCCTGTAGCCATCCCACTTTCAGCATAGCATTTTCATAGGGCTCAATATCCTCACTGTTGATTTGTTTGATTCCTTCCAAGTAGCTTTGATATCGTTCCTCTATGATTCTTGCAAAATCCGAAGGATCTAGCTCCTCGTAATGTTGAGTTAGCAAATATTCGGATGTCAGGACCTTCCATCTTGTATCATCCGTAGTGCCTCCTGCCGGCAAATTTGGAACCCATATTCCCTCAGGGGAAGCCTCTCGAATCATCGAATCCAAGTCTTTGACAAACCCATATTCTAGTTTGATGGATTCTCTCGGCCACATTTCGGTTGGTGCGCCCATGGCATCTCCAATGGCACTGCCGACAAGTATTCCCAAGATTCTGTCTTTCAGTTCCTCTTCTGAAAGTCCAGATTTGGAAAGCTTCTCTTCCAAGGATATCGAATCGTCTGACTCCTGATGACTGCAGGAGAAAAGGATTAAAGAGGCAGCTAGAATTAAATTCAGGTATTTTCTCATGGGTTCATGATCATTTCTTTAGCTCTTTCGAGCAAAACTTCTTTTTGACCGAGATTCAACTTTAAGGGCAATTGGGCAATTCCAATTAGTCTACGCATGATTTCCACTCCTCGGTAGCCTTGTACAAGCTTAGAATCAATGTCCTGCGAATAGTACTTCGCTAGTGCCCGTTCCACTTGAGTACTTATTTCTGCAAAATCAGCGTGTGCTAGAAATACCCCAAGATCAAATTCCCGATCTCCTACAAAGGCGAATTCCGGATCGATAATCTTGATACCGGAATTTCCACTCATCCAACTTCCGGGATAAAAATCTCCATGTAAAAGTGAACTTCCCGGAGCTAAATATCGCTTTCCCAAATCATGGATTTTTTGCTTCAAAGAATCATCCTTCTTATATCTTAGACTGAGTTCTTGAAGGCCCTTTTGGATTGTATTCAAGTCAAATCCGTTTTCAATTTCAAATGGAAAATTAAAGATATGCTCATGGTTAAGTACTCTCATTTCGAGATTGTCTGGGAAATTTTCAGGAGCTAATCGATGTAGATAATTCAGATAGTCGATCAAAGACTTGATTTCAGAATCACCGATTTGTTTTTCGCCAGAATAGAGTCCGCTAAAATCACCGACTCCACCCAAATCTTCTGTAATCAATAAATAATCCTTTGGTAACCAGCTGATTATTTTTGGGCTGTATTGATTTAAAAATTCTGATTCCTGAACAGTCTCATAAAATTTTTTTTCAGTCTCAATTCGCTGAATAGGAGCTGGGATTTGTGGAAATTTTCGAACAAAATCTCTGGACTGTTTCGCTATGACCGTTCGCTGATTGGTGTGGATTCGGATTACCTGATTCATATTGCTATCAGGCAATTCTGAAGTTTTGAGTACTTTTTCCTTAGGCTGCCAGAAGTTGAGTGATTGTAGATCTTCGAGTGAGTTGTTGTTGGTTAGTTCAAATTTCATGCTTCAATAATTCCAATTCGATTTCAAACATAGGGCAATGAAAATTAATTTCTTTTATAAAAATGTCTAACGGATGACTAATCCTTTATCAAAAAGGGGGCGTTTCTATCCATTGTAATTTTTATTTTTACACTGAAAAAAATATAAACCCAATGTTTGGACTACCACGAAAACTGTTTAACGAAGAACACGAATTATTCCGGCAAAGCGTCCGGGATTTTATTGCCGCAGAGATCACACCCTACAATGCAGAATGGGAAAAACAAAAGATGGTTTCCCGAGAATCTTGGAAAAAATTGGGGGAAAATGGATTTCTAGGTATTCAGGCTCCCGAAGAACTGGGAGGAATGAATATTCAAGATTTCCGATACAATGCGATCTTGATCGAAGAGCTTGGACTTAGCGGTTGCTCAGGGCCTGCGATTGGCTATCCGCTCCACTCTGATATTGTGATGCCTTATATCCTGCATTACGGAACTCTCGAAGCCAAGCAGAAATATATCCCTGGCATGGTTTCAGGAGACTTGATTGGTGCAGTGGCGATGACCGAACCTGGAGCTGGATCTGACTTGCAGGGAATGAGAACTTCCGCGGTGGACCAAGGTGATCATTACTTGGTAAACGGCTCTAAAACCTTTATTACCAATGGCTACCTGAGTAATGTAGTGGTTGTAGCGGTCAAAACTGACCCTACTAAAGGCGCCAAAGGAATTTCATTGGTTTTGATAGATGCTAAAATGGAAGGTTTCTCGAAAGGAAAGCCTTTTGAAAAAGTCGGTCTTCATGCGCAAGATACCTGTGAATTATTTTTTGAAGATGTAAAAGTGCCAAAAGAAAACCTGCTTGGAAAAGAAGGTGAGGGCTTTAAATATCTGATGACCGAATTGGCTCAGGAAAGACTGGTCGTAGCCCTTGCTGCAGTCGCCCTAGGTGAGTACATGCTCGATAGTACGCTTAGCTACGTCAAGGAACGAAAAGCTTTCAATAAAAGTCTTTCAGATTTTCAGAATACTCGATTTAAGCTCGCAGAAATGACCGCTGCGCTGGAGCAGGGAAGGATTTATTGTGATTATTTGGTGCAACTTCACAATGAGGGAGAGTTAGACCCTGCAATGGCTTCTGCTGCTAAGTACAATATGACCGAACTGCAGTGCAAAGTTGCTGATGAATGCGTTCAGTTGCATGGTGGCTATGGATATATGTGGGAGTATGGAGTGGCTAGAGCTTATGCAGATGCGAGAGTTCAGCGGATTTATGCCGGCACAAATGAAATCATGAAGGAATTAATCGCTCGAAAAATATTGAAATAAGTTTATATTCAAGGCTTAAAATCAATTATCAATTCACCCAAACGATTCCTTTTATGACAGATTTCCCTTGGTTTAAGCATTACCCAGCCTCGGTAGATAAAGAAATTGATTACAAAGCCTATTTGAGCATCAGTGATTTGTTTGATGAAAGTGTCAAGAAATATGGTGATGCGGTGGCTTATGAATGTATGGGTAAAACCATTTCATTTAATGATTTGGAAAGATTGAGTGCCCAATTCGCCAATTACCTGACACATACGCTAAAGCTTCCGAAAGGATGCAGAGTGGCCATTCAAATGCCCAATATTCTACAATATCCAGTAGTCATGTTTGGTGTGTTGAGAGCTGGGATGGTGGTAGTGAATACCAACCCGCTTTACACCACCCGTGAGAATCAGTTTAATGATTCGGGTGCCGATGTAGTCGTGATCGTGGCCAACTTTGCCCATAATCTGGAGAAAATCAAAAATGAAATTCCGGCTAAGCATGTGATCGTAACCGAACTTGGTGATTTGCTAGGTGGATTGAAAGGCACTATTGTCAACTTGGTCGTCAAGCATGTGAAAAAGATGGTTCCTGCATTTTCCATTCCGGGAGCGGTCAATCTGAAATCTGCCCTTTCCCAGGGGGCGAAACAATCTTTCAGCAAAACAGCTCTTTCCTTAGAAGACACTGCTTTCCTTCAGTACACAGGAGGTACTACTGGAGTATCTAAAGGTGCTGAACTTACCCATGGAAACATTGTGGCGAATATGCAGCAGATTTCTGCTTGGATGAAACCCAAGTTGAAAGAGCGAGAGGAAATAGTGGTGACTGCTTTGCCATTGTACCATATTTTCGCCTTGACGGTGAATTGTCTTGCTATGCTTAAAATTGGTGCGCATAACTTGCTTGTCACCAATCCAAGGGATATGAAAGCCTTTATCAAGGATCTTTCAAAACATCAATTTACCGTCTTTACCGGTGTGAACACCTTATTTAATGGCTTGCTTAATCAAGATGATTTCAAATCGTTGAATTTCAGTAAGTTAAAAATAGCAGTAGGAGGTGGTATGGCTGTACAGAAGGCCACTGCTGAGAAATGGAAATCTGTCACTGGTGTCCCACTTGCAGAAGGGTACGGATTGACAGAAACAGCCCCTGTTGCGACTTGTAACCCAATTGATGGAACAGAGCGGATCGGAACCATTGGTTTGCCATTACCAAATACAGAAGTAATGGTGGCTGATGATGATGGAAATCCACTTCCTATCGGTGAAAGAGGAGAGATTTGCATTAAAGGTCCTCAAGTGATGCGCGGCTACTGGCAAAGACCAGAGGAAACAGAAAATGTCATGCACGGAGATTGGTTTAAGTCTGGAGATATTGGCGTGATGGATGAGGATGGATTTTTCAAGATTGTAGACCGTAAGAAAGAAATGATCTTGGTTTCCGGATTCAATGTCTATCCAAACGAGGTGGAAGATTGCATCGCAAGTTGTCCGGGAGTACTGGAAGTAGGGGTAATCGGTATGCCGGATCCTAAATCCACCGAGAAGGTAGTCGCTTATGTAGTGCCCAAGGAGAGTTCACTTACCGCAGAGGAAGTAATCAAGCATTGCAAGGAGTCTCTCACCAATTATAAGGTTCCTCGTGAAGTTTATTTTACAGACGAACTTCCAAAATCAAACGTGGGCAAAATTCTAAGGAGAAAAATTAAAGAAGCGCACATTGAAAAAATAAATGCGTAGAAGATCCTTGATCAAGATTTGAAAGACCTCAAAAATTACTTTTTGGGGTCTTTTATTTTTGCCTGCTCTGCATACCCAAATACACTTTGAAGTAGGGGACTTGTCCTAGCGCCGATTTTTTCTCGGATTTCCACTTCTTCTTTGGCTATCTCTACAAAAAGCCCTTCAATAGCTTTGTCCGTCACATATTTTGTCAGATCGGTTTCCACTGGTTTTACAAATGGTAACTTATTGTAATTTTCCATAGCTGACTCCCAGATTTTCGTAGCATCAGTTTTCGATAAACTCTGGTCTATTTTTGGAGAAAACTTTACGGCAAGGGAATCAGAAGTTGTTTTTTGGAAATAGTTGGTGGCTGCATTTTGCTCACCCAAGAGAATTTGTTGAACATCTTTAAGGGTCATGCTTTTGATAGCATCGGTGAAAATAGGCTTTGCTTCTTTAGCGGCATCTTCTGCAGCACGATTGAGGCTAGTGATGACATCATCTGCCACATTTCCAAGTCCGATTTTGCGGAGCGTACTTTCTACTTTCCTTGCCTCTGGAGGAAAAAGTATTTTGATGTCTGGATTTTGCAAAAAGCCATTTTCCAGAGAAAGTCGCTCCACCGTCAAATCGGTGGCCTTTTCCAAAGCCTCTTTAATGCCCGATTGGATTTGTTCCTCGCTTGGCTTGGAGCCTAATTTTCCCAAAAGCTCATTGATTTGAGCTTGAGAAACTTGGTGAAAAAGAAGCAAAATGAAGGTGAATAGAAGCTTAGACGAAGCTTGAGATATAGAGAATCGCATAGGGCTTGTTAACGAATCGAAAAGTAAAAAGATTTGGGTTTTCAATAAGTTTAATTTATCAGGAATGAAGTGGATTTTCCTTGAAAGTCCTTTGAAGGAAAGTTGTCTTCGAAATGAAAAATATCCTGACAATGCTTTCGAGTATTCTTGTCCCTTTCCAAAGAATATTTGGTTTCATTAATTAATCTAATTATTAGAAGATTTTAGCTTCCCTGACAGGAATAACCTTGACGATTATGTTTTTTTAATTGATTAAGCTTATTATCTTAGAAATTATTAGCAATACGCCTTTTTTATTGAAAAAAGCTCAACATGAATCTTCGTATCAACTCTGAATATGGAACGCTTCGGGCGGTATTGATGCATCGGCCTGGCAAGGAAATCGATCGCCTTACACCTTACAACAAGGAATTTTTACTATTTGAAGATGTGCCTTATTTGGAGGCTTTGCAAAAGGAACACGATGCCTTCTCCAATCTGATCAAGGAATCCACCGGAGCGCACGTGTATCAGTTGCGGGAGTTGCTGATTCGGGTGTTGTACGATAAGGAAATCCTGTTCAACCTGTTGCAGGAATCCTTGAAAAGATCCACCCATACTCACCTGGCAGAGGATATTTTGGAGCGCTATTCCACGGCAGAATGTGCGGGTATTCTGACGGCGGGTCTGAAGGTGCATGAACTTCGAAGAAAGATGCCCAAACTCGATGCCGGTGAACTCATGGAGTATGCTTTTTTGATCAGCCCCTGTCCCAATCTGTATTTTCAGCGCGATCCCATGGCATTGACTCCCGGAGGAATTATTTTTTCATCCATGAAAATGGAAGGTAGGCAGCGGGAAGCCGACTTGCTTCGAACAATCTTCGAAAATCATCCCGAATTTAAGGATCACGTAAATCCATTGTATCCAAATAATGGTCAGGCAATTCCACCAAGCATAGAGGGAGGAGATGTCATTATTCTCTCTCATGAGGCGGTGGCGATCGGAAATTCAGAGCGAACGGATGAAAAAGCCATTTACCAAGCAGCCAAATCCTTACTGGGTGAGGGGACAGTGCAGCGGGTATATGAGGTCCATCTTCCTGAAAAAAGAAACTACATGCATTTGGATACCGTCTTTACCATCTTGGATGAAAATCTAGTGCTCACTTATCCGGATGCCATGAATGCAGTGCTGAAAACCTCCTGCTACACCCTCAAAGAAATCCAAGGGGACAAGGTTCATATTAAGCGAGAAGTACTGAAAGAATCACTTTTGACCGTTTTGGAGCGGGAAATTCCACATTTAGAGGTTTTGGCAACTGCGGATGGGAATCCGGATTATTCCTTGCGAGAGCAGTGGTTTGATGGGGCAAATGTCTTTGCCATAGGACCCAGAAGGGTTATTTCTTATAACCGAAATCTTCACACTAATCGTGCCCTCCGAAATATGGGCGTGGAAGTTTTGGAGATTCCTTCATCCGAGCTTTCCAGAGGGCTGGGAGGTCCGCGATGTATGACCATGCCATTGAGTAGAGCTAGAGTCTAGGCGGTTTTTTCTTTTCAATTACACCTACTCCGATTATCGAAATATTCTATCAATTTGCCGTCATTTCTGCTAATTTTGCACATTCAAAATCAATAGCATCACTGCATTCACACCTTCATGGAAGCAAAGCAAATCAGAACTACCTTCATTGAGTTTTTTCAATCCAAAGCACATCAATTTGTCCCTTCTTCACCCATCGTGGTCAAAAATGATCCGACCCTGATGTTTACCAATGCCGGGATGAATCAATTTAAAGATGCCTTTTTGGGAAATGAAACCCCGAAGTTTTCTCGGGTAGCCAATTCCCAAAAATGTCTTCGCGTAAGCGGAAAGCATAATGATCTGGAAGAAGTGGGCGTGGATACTTATCACCACACCATGTTTGAGATGTTGGGTAACTGGTCTTTTGGAGACTATTTCAAAAAAGAAGCGATCGAATGGGCATGGGAATTACTCACAGAAGTATATCGGTTGCCAAAAGATCGACTCTATGTTTCGGTCTTTGAAGGGGATAGTTCGGACAAGCTAGGATTGGATCAGGAGGCCTTTGACTTTTGGAAGAAAATCGTTCCTGAAGATAGAATCATCATGGGTTCTAAGAAGGATAACTTCTGGGAAATGGGAGATACCGGACCTTGCGGCCCTTGTTCGGAGATTCACATTGACCTGCGGACAGATGAAGAAATTGCAAAGGCTCCGGGAAGATCATTGGTCAACCAAGATCATCCTCAGGTGATTGAGATTTGGAATCTGGTATTTATGCAATTCAACCGACTTGCAGACGGAAGTCTGAAGGAGCTTCCAGCCAAGCACGTCGATACCGGAATGGGCTTTGAGCGTTTGGTAAGAGCCATTCAACAAAAATCCTCCAATTACGATACGGATATTTTTACGCCTTTCATTTCCTATTTGGAGCAAAAATCCGGTAAAAAATATGGTCAGGACGAGCAGACAGATATTGCTTTTCGGGTAATTGCCGATCATATCCGAGCCATTTCTTTCACCATAGCAGATGGTCAACTGCCATCAAATAATAAAGCTGGTTATGTGATTCGACGCATTCTTCGTCGGGCAGTTCGCTACGGTTATACCTTCCTAGACTTTCAATCACCTTTCCTTTATGAATTGTGCCCTTTGATGGCTTCACAGTTTGGAGAGATTTTCCCTGAGATCAGAGAGCAGCAGGATTTTATCGCTAAGGTGATTCAGGAAGAGGAGACTTCCTTCCTTCGTACGCTTGACAACGGACTGAAAATGCTGGGCAGCATCAAGTCAGAGATGAAAGAAAATGGCGAAAAAGTTTTGTCAGGCAAAGTTGCTTTCGAATTGTATGATACCTACGGGTTTCCTTTGGATTTGACTTCATTGATTGCTCGGGAAAGCGGCTTTTCTCTCGATGAAAAGAGTTTTCAGGCAGAAATGGAAAAGCAAAAAACTCGTTCCAGAGCGGCCTCGGAATCCGAAACAGGAGACTGGGTACAGGTTGAGGAAGAAAGCTCGGTAGAGTTTTTGGGCTATGATCAGCTTGAATCCCAATCTAAAATCATTAAGTACCGAACCGTCAAGGAGAAAAAAGGTGAAAAATATCAATTGGTTTTGGATCGTACTCCTTTCTATGCCGAAAGCGGTGGACAGGTTGGAGATACCGGCTGGTTGATTTCTGATTCTGAAAAAATCCGTGTAGTAGATACCAAAAAAGAAAACGACCTCATTGTTCATTTTGTAGAAAAGCTGCCACAGGATCCCTCTGCTTTATTCACGGCAAGCGTAGATCGCCAAAAGCGCAGCTTGACCATGAATAATCATACAGCTACGCACTTGATGCATTCAGCACTGCGAGAAGTCCTAGGCGATCATGTGCAGCAGCGTGGTTCTTTGGTCAATGAGCGACTACTTCGATTTGACTTTTCTCATTTCTCCAAGATGACTGAGGAGGAAATCGAGCAAGTTGAAAAATTGGTCAATGAAAAGATTCGGGAAAACATACCACTTCTTGAAAGAAGAAATGTTCCCATAGCAGAAGCCAAAAACATGGGTGCAACAGCACTTTTTGGAGAAAAATATGGAGACTTTGTGCGTGTAATCACTTTCGATCCTGATTTTTCAGTAGAGCTTTGTGGAGGTACCCATGTTCCTTTTACCGGTCAAATTGGCTTTTTCAAGATTACTTCTGAAGGGTCTGTTGCTTCAGGTGTCCGACGCATCGAGGCAATCACCTCTGTTGAGGCTGAGAATTACTTCCGTCAGCAGGAAGACTTGCTCAAGGAAGTTCAGGATATTCTTAAGAATCCAAAGGATGTTAAAAAAGCTATTGAGGCCTTGCTTTCGGAGCGAAACGAACTGAAAAAGGAATTGGACGTATTGCATCTAGAAAAGGCAGCTCAAGTGAAGGGACAGCTGATCTCTCAATTCGAAGAAAAGGATGATCACAAAGTTCTGATTGCTCAGGTGAGCCTTCCAAATGCAGATGCCCTCAAAAAGCTGGCTTATGAGCTCAAAAATGAAGTGGAGAAGTCCTTGATTGTACTAGCTGCTGATATAGATGGCAAGCCGCAAATCGCTGTAATCATTGACGAGACTTTGATCGCTGAGAAAGGATACAATGCAGGACAAATCGTCCGCGAGCTCGCCAAAGAAATTCAAGGTGGCGGTGGGGGACAGCCATTCTTTGCGACAGCAGGAGGGAAGAATCTGGGAGGGCTACCGCAAGCCGTCAGTAAGGCACGAGGGCTTTTTCTCGGATAACTAGGCTATCTCAAAAGATGAAAGAAGAAATAAAAAGCAAATATCAACTCGTAGTCGGACTGGAAGTTCACGCACAGCTTTTGACAAAAAGTAAGATGTTTGCGGCTGATTCTACTGCCTATGGCAACCTTCCCAATACGCAGATTTCAGTGATCACTTTAGGGCATCCGGGGACTTTGCCGAAAGTCAATAAAAAAGCCATCGAGTATGCTGTTAAAATGGGTTTGGCCTGCAATTGTGAGATTACCCGAACCAATATTTTCTCTCGGAAAAATTATTTTTATCCAGATCTGCCAAAAGGCTACCAAATCACCCAAGACAGAGGGCCTATCTGTGTGGGAGGTGAAGTACCTGTCATCCTTTCGGATGGCACTGAAAGAACTGTCCCACTGAATCGAATCCACCTAGAAGAAGATGCAGGAAAGTCTATGCATTTGGCTGAGGAAGAAGATACCTTGGTGGATTTTAACCGGGCCGGGACACCTTTGATCGAAATCGTGACTGAGCCGGCTATTCATACGGCTGAGGAGGCTTATGTTTTCCTCCATGAAATCAAAAAACTGGTCAGATACCTTGATATCTGCGATGGAAATATGGAGGAAGGCTCGCTTCGCTGTGATGCCAATATTTCTGTGATGCTAAAGGGCTCGACCACCCTGGGCAAAAAGGTTGAGGTAAAGAATATGAATTCTTTCCGCAATGTGGTTCGCGCCATTGAGCATGAGCAGGAGCGAATTATCGGGATTTTGGAGCGGGGAGAGGAAGTGATTTCGGAGACTCGGACTTTTGATGCCGGTACTGGAACTACTGCAAGTATGCGTACCAAGGAGGAATTGAACGACTATCGGTATTTTCCAGAGCCTGACTTGAGTCCGGTGGTGATTTCTGAAGAATGGCTCCGATCGATCCAAAGCGACATGCCTGCTTTGCCACGGGAACTGAGGAAGAAGTTTGTGGATCAATACGGTCTTCCTGATTATGATGCAGGAGTTTTGACTGATTCGAAGGAGATGGCACTTTGGTTTGAAAAGCTTTGTCAAAAAACATCCAATTACAAGGCGGCATCCAACTGGCTAATGGGTCCCATCAAGTCGACCTTGAATGAGTCGGCTTGGCATATTTCGGAATTTCCGATTTCCACTCAGACCTTGGCAGATTTAATTAGTTTAGTGGATGATGGAAAGGTGAGCTTTTCTACAGCTTCTCAAAAACTTTATCCGGAGTTGCTACAAGCTCCCAAAGAAGGAGCACTTCAGACTGCTCAGCGCCTTAATTTGATTCAGGAAAGTGATGAATCTTCCTTGATCCCGGTTATTCAGGAGGTTTTGAATGAAAATCAGGCGAAGGTGAAAGAATATAAATCAGGTCGAAAAGGTTTGATTGGCATGTTTATGGGTAAGGTAATGCAAAAGTCAAATGGTAAGGCTGACCCAAAAGTAGCCACCAAGTTGTTAAAAGAATTATTAGAAAATTGATATGAATAAAAAGATGATGACAGGACTCTGGATTTTAAGTGTATTTGCGCTTTTCTCCTGTGGAGAATCAGAGTCGCAAAACGATGGAAAAGTAGAAATCAGCGGTAAAATCATTAATGCTCCAAGCGGACAGGTGGTTTTATCCCAATTTACGGATAACCGTCCCAAGGTATTGGACACGCTTGAGTTGAATGCTGATGGAGAGTTTTCCTATGAACTGGAGGTAGAAACTCCGACTTTCTACGACTTAAATCTCTACGGGCAGCGATCCGTCCGCTTGGCTTTGCTAGACGAAGATATAGAAGTAAATTATGATTTCAATCAGCCAGAGGCAATTG
>LJXT01000105.1 GCA_001314815.1 Algoriphagus marincola HL-49 | reverse complement strand
CAATAACAGACCCGTTAGAAAGTTTAATTACCTTAGTCCAATCCAAAAACTCAAACAAAAATTAGGTGTTGCACTTATAAGTTGAACACGGCAAATTATTCATGCCCCAGACTTTTTGATTATTAAAAACTGTTTCAATGATAAGCCAAAAAAAGCTTTAGATATCTTGGTCCTTATATTTTCTTGTTCAAACTTGAAAAATTGAACAAAAAAACAAATTGAAAATCAGGCTTTTGCCATTTGTTTCCTGAATTGGGAGGGGGTGACTCCTGTTTTTTCTTGGAAAGCTTTATTAAAAGTGGTTCTTGACTTAAAGCCTACCATTTGCGCAACCCCTTCGATGGTCAAATTCCTCCAAGCTTTCGATTCAAGTCTCTCGATCGCAACCTCAATTCGCTTTTCATTGATCAATTGGTTGAAGTTTTTATCAAAGACTTGATTGATTATTTGAGAAAGCCGGTTTTTCGGGATGTTCAAATGTTCTGCAAGATGCTGCTGTCGAAACTCAGTATTCAGGAAGTCCTCATTGATTTTGAAATACTCATCGATAGCTTGCCGGTACTGGTTGACTTCATTCTCTTCCAAGGAAATGGTTGGAGTCATGCTGATTTTCTTTTTTTCAGACTCTTTGATGTCATAAAGTACTTCTGGCCTGAAAAACAGAAAAAACAATTGGACCACAAGCATAATTCCAAATAGCAAAGAAGCCATTTGATGGATTTGAAGAGTCTGAGAGTCAAAGATCAAGAGACTAATTCCAATGATATAAAATGCCAAAAAAACATAAGCTAAAGCCTTCAACCATGAGATTTCTGGGCTAGACAGTTGCTTTTTAGTTTCTTCCTTTTTGAGGATGTAGATTAAATAACCAGTCACAAGTAATCCAAAAAAGAGTTGGATGGCAAAATGTATGGAAGTAGGTAGCAAACCTTCATTGGCGTAGATGATTTGATCCCTGTCTACAATAAGACTTTCTAAGTAGCTAACCTTCTGTGCAGTACTCTGAAGGTAAAAAGGAATATTTTCTAGAATATGAATGAAGGGGATGAGAAGTAAAAAGAAGTCGGTTCTTTTTAGCTTTTTTTTGTCAAAAAGGTATGCCTGGCCTACCCATAAGATAGCGATGGGTAGAAGGTAAAAAAAAGGACTGCCTGTCCTAAATAAATGCGGGAATTGGAGAGCTTTTCCACTGTCAATAATAAAAACTATAAAGCAGTAGTAGGTCAGACAGATGAGCATGACCAAAAAGGATGTTTTTTTGAAAAAATCTCCTCGCTTTTTGAGAATAGCAATAAGAATAGCTAATAATCCAAATGAAGTGCCGACCAAACTTACTACTGACGACAAATCCATATCAAAAGAATTTTAATTAAACAAAACCTAAAAATAAGTCAAATTTATTTTTGGGTGAGTGATAAAATTAAAAGAATAAAATAAAAAAACTCCTTTTACCGGTAGAAAAAAGGAGTTTGAATTGCTTATTTGTTTTCACACCATTCGCGGGCTGCTACAAAGGCATCCAGCCAAGGAGTGAAGTCATCATGACGTTGCTCAGGATAATAGGGCCAGTTCCATGGCTTCAAACTACGCTCAATGTGCGGCATAATGGCCAAGTGCCGGCCATCCTTGGAGGCGATTCCTGCCACATGATAGTCTGAGCCATTAGGATTGCCCGGGTAGGCTTGATGACTGTACTTCATGCCGATATGGTATTCATTTTCAGGTTCTGGTAGGGAAAATTTACCTTCACCATGCGCCACCCATACTCCTAAACGCTGTCCACTCAAACCTTGAAGCATAACAGCGTTATTTTCTGGAATCGTAACATTCACAAAAGCCGATTCGAATTTATGACTTTCATTATGAAGCATTTTGGCCTTGGAGCCTTTGGTTTTTCCTACCAAACCCAACTCGACCATCAGCTGACAGCCATTACATACTCCGAGAGAGAGCGTGTCCGGTCTTGCGTAGAAATTATCCAGTGCCAATTTGGCCTTTTCATTATAAAGGAAAGCACCTGCCCAACCTTTTGCAGAGCCTAAAACATCTGAATTGGAGAAACCACCGACGAAGACAATCATCTGTACATCGCTGAGGTCTTCGCGACCGGTAATCAAGTCGGTCATGTGAATGTCCTTCACTTCAAAACCTGCCAGCCATAGCGAATAGGCCATTTCCCGGTCTCCATTGACTCCTTTTTCCCGGATGATTGCAGCTTTTGAATGGCCTTTTTCTTTTCTGAAAGGATCAATTCCCGACTTTTTAAAGTTTCCAGTCCAATCTTTTCCAAATTGATAGCTGAGCTTTTGATTTTTGTAATTGTTTAAGCGTTCTTTTGCAAGCTTCTCTCCACTTTGCTTGCGATCAAGAAGGTAAGAAGAGCGGAACCATACATCCCGTAGTTCGGCTACATCTAGCTTCAAGCCGATTTCCGGTAAGGAAACAGCCGAATCCAATGTCACATCTGCAATAGAAATGTAATCGATGTCATAATTATCTAAGATGGCCCTTACTTTTTCTACCTGCTCAATTTGAATCAAAATACCTGCATTCTCAGAGAAAAGAGCCTTGATAAGATCCTTTTCTTTCAATCTGTCCGTTTTGACTTTGAGACCCACCGAAGCACTAGGGAAGCACATTTCCAGAAGCGCTGTGATCAAACCTCCGGAAGAGATATCGTGTCCTGCCAATACAAGCCCCTGTTCAATTAGCTTTTGAATCGCCATAAAAGCATGGCTGAAATAGTAGCTATCTTTGATGTCAGGACACTCAGTTCCCACTTTATTCAATGTCTGATAGAAGCTAGATCCTCCCAGCTTCGCCCGATCTTTTGAAAAATCAATGTAATAGACCTTCGAGCCTTGGTGTGGCTTTAGGGCAGCCTGAACTGTTTTGTTGATGTCAGAGCATTCCCCGACAGAAGAAATAATCACTGTCCCCGGAGCGTAAACTACTTTTCCGTCGGGGTACTTCTGTGTCATGGAAAGTGAGTCCTTACCAGTCGGGATATTAATTCCCAAGTCAATGGCAAACTTAGAACAAGCCTCCACAGCCCGGTAAAGGCGATCGTTTTCTCCGACATTCTTGGCTGGCCACATCCAGTTGGCACTGAGGGAAACTCCTTGAAGTCCGCCTTCGATAGGTGCAAAGACCAAGTTGGTCAAAGCTTCAGCGATAGCGAGTCTACTGCCTGCCTCCGCATCAGCTAACGCAGCCACCGGCGCATGTCCGATGGAAGTTGCGATTCCTTTGGTTCCATTAAAATCCAAAGCCATCACCGCCACATCGTTGAGAGGTAGTTGGATTTCCCCAACAGTCTGTTGTGTGGCTACTCGGCCAGTTACAGAACGGTCGACTTTATTAGTAAGCCAGTCTTTGCAAGCCACGGCTTCCAGTTGTAGCACTTCTCTGATATAGCCGAGAATAAATTCTGCATTATATTCTCCTTCCTGAAGATTTGGCATTTGATGCTGATCTTCCAAAATAGTTTTTGGAGAAGATCCAAACATGTAAGCCAAGTTCCAGTCTACCGGTTTTTCACCGGTTTTTTGATTTTCAAATTTAAAATGTATGTCGCCAGTCGTCTCTCCTACTACATAGAAAGGAGCACGTTCTCTGGCTGCAAGTTGAGATAGCGTAGGAATGTCTTTTTTAGAAACTACCAAGCCCATCCGTTCTTGGGACTCATTTCCGATGATCTCCTTAGAAGATAGGGTAGGGTCACCTACTGGAAGTTGATCTATATGGATCGTTCCTCCGGTGGATTCGACTAGTTCTGACAGGCAGTTTAAGTGTCCTCCAGCTCCATGATCGTGGATGGAAATGATTGGATTTTCTGCACTTTCTGCCATGGCGCGAATGACATTTGCTACGCGCTTTTGCATCTCAGGATTCGATCGCTGTACTGCATTGAGCTCCAAAGAGCTGGAAACTTCACCCGTATTGAGGGAGGAAACGGCTGATCCACCCATTCCGATCCGGTAGTTGTCACCACCCATGACCACGATTTGATCTCCCGCTTTTGGTTCGTCTTTTTTGGCATAGTTGGCATTGGTGAAACCAATACCTCCCGCCAGCATAATCACCTTGTCAAAACCAAAATGCTTATCGCCTTCCTCATGTTCAAAAGTCAAAAGCGAACCAGAGATCAGAGGCTGACCAAACTTATTCCCAAAGTCAGAAGCGCCATTGGAAGCTTTGATCAAAATATCCATTGGAGTCTGATAGAGCCAAGGTCTCTCAGGGAGATTCATTTCCCAAGTTCTACCTTTCTCTGATCGAGGGTATGAAGTCATATAGACCGCCGTCCCTGCAAGCGGAATCGATGCGGTACCACCGGCAAGTCTATCCCGGATTTCCCCTCCCGAACCTGTAGCAGCTCCGTTGAAAGGTTCTACAGTCGTCGGAAAGTTATGTGTTTCAGCTTTTAGTGAAATGACCGTATCGATTTCTCTTGACTCAAAAAAGTCTGCTTGATGTTGGGTTTTTGGAGCAAATTGATGCGCTTTGGGTCCTTGGATAAAAGCAACATTGTCCTTGTATGCAGAGACGATACGATTTGGATGCTGTTTGGAGGTTTCCTTGATCAATTGGAAAAGCGTCTTTGGCTTTTCTTCTCCGTCGATGATAAAAGTACCGTTGAAGATCTTATGTCGACAGTGCTCAGAGTTCACTTGAGAAAATCCGAAAACCTCGGAGTCCGTCAGCGGTCTTTCTAATTGTTTAGAAACATTGTCCAGGTAAGCCACCTCTTCTTCGCTCAGTGCCAAGCCCTCTTTTTTATTGTATGCAGCGATATCATTAACTGCCTGAATAGGCGCTGGCTCCAAATCAATTTCGAAAATATCCTGTGTCAGCCCTTCATAAGCCTTTTGAAGCATTGGGTCGATTTCTTCCCCTTCTTTCAAAGGGAAAAATTCTTCGATTCGTTGGATGCCCAAAATGCCCATATTCACCGTGATCTCCACAGCATTGGTGGACCAAGGGGTGATCATTTCTTTTCTAGGACCGGCAAATTTTCCGGAAAGAGATGCTTGATTGATTTGGGTCGCTTCGCCGAAAAGCCATTTCAGTTTTTGGATGTCTTCCTGGGCGAAAGGTTGGGGAGTCTGTACTGCGTAGACTACTTTTTGGGGTGATTCGAAGAAGAAAATCATGTCCATTAGCTGGTAAGCTGCAAATGTAAGGAATTGAGAGAAGCTTTGGAAAATTCCCTTTTTAATCTTAGCCAATTGAAAGTGAAAAAGTCAAAAGGGAAGTATTGGTTTTTAGTTTAAGGCTAAATATCAAATTAAAAATAATCCACTTTTGAAAAAAGAGAAGATTTAAGAGACGTGTTGAACTAGTCCAGAACAAATTGGTAGCCCAAGAATAAAATGGCTGCAATTATAAAGGAGATCAATACGATTTTTCGAGTCCTTAGGTACCAATCCCTTCTACGATAGCGATGCGCAATCAAGTCATCTAGATCTTTTGGAACAGCATTTCCTCTTTTTGCAGATGAATAGGCATTTTGCTTATCGCGAAATTTCCCAAGCTTCTGATTTTCATCAAAAGACTGTTTTGCTGATCGACTAAAACCCGCCCTCCTGTCATGGATATTTAAATTTTTTGAAATTCTAGAAAATCGTGAAGCTACTTTATCAACTAGGATTTAATTTACAGCAAATTATTGTTTTTTACTCCTAATCCATCCTGACAGATTGATTTTATATATCTTAAGGGTTTGATGATCAACTAATATTAAAATGAAGAAGATATACAGCCTTTGTTTCGTTCTTTTATTTCTCTCGCTCAGCCTTTTGGCACAGGAGACAAACTCTAACGCTGAAAAAAAGCAAGACCCTAGAGCAGAAGTTTTTGAATCCGATATTTCAGTCAATATTGACGGTAAGTCCATCGATCTCCGAGCTCATGCCGGTACGATGGAGCTCAAAGATGAAAACAACAAACCCATCGCACTTTTTGGATTTACGGCTTATTTCAAGAAAAACCCTGAGAAAAACAGACCGATTGTCTTTGCCTACAATGGAGGCCCAGGCTCTTCTTCCTATTGGCTTCACTTGGGCATCATGGGTCCCCGAAGAGTGGTGGTAGATGATCCTAATTACAATCCTGCAGCTCCTTATGAATTGGTAAATAATGAGTTTTCGATTTTGGATGTGGCTGATGTAGTAATGATGGACCCTGTGGGGACGGGCTTATCGGTTCCGATAGGAGAGGCCACTGGAAAAGATTTTTGGGGAGTAGATCAAGATATTCGAAGTGTCAGTCTATTTATCATGCAGTTTCTGAAAGAGCATGACCGACTTAATTCACCTAAATATATTTTGGGAGAAAGCTACGGTACTTTCAGAAACGCAGGAGTAATGAACTACCTATTGGGGAAAGGATACGCGCTCAATGGCGTGATCATGGTTTCAGCGGTTTTTGATTTGCGGACGCTCTTTTTCGCTCCCAATGAAGATATCTCCTACATCGTCTATCTACCAACCATGGCAGCCACATCCTGGTATCACAATCGGGTAGCTGAAAAGGGTGAAAGTCTACCTGAATTTGTGCAAGAAGTACGGGAATTCACCGAGAATGAATATACCCCGGCGCTTTTCAAGGGAAATAGAATTTCAGCCTCAGAAAAATCTCAAGTTGCTCAAAAACTTCAAGACATCACTGGGATAGCGGCAGGTACTTGGGAGCGAGCTGATTTGAAAATTACTGCATCAGAGTATTTTCAAGAGCTACTTCGCGACGAGGAGAACACCGTAGGTAGACTAGACTCCCGATATAAGGGAATCAATATCGATCCGATGTCCATGGATTCCTTCACAGATCCACAAAGTGACGCAATTTCCCCAGCCTATACCATGGCGTTTTTGGATTATCTCCATGGTCAGTTGGGCGTGAGTAAAGACTGGCTTTATGCAACTTCGGCTTATTCTAAGCCAGGGTTTAATTGGGATTGGAAGCATCAGGGAAATAACTTCTGGGGTGCAGATGCCGCTGTGACCACCCTTCCTGATATGGCGGAGGCACTTAGCAAGGATCCCAATGTGAAAGTTTTGATCATGAACGGCTACTATGATTTGGCAACTGTTTTCTATGGAGTAGAGCATTCTATATCTCATCTAGACCTGCCTCAGCAGGCGATAGACCGCATTATTATGACTTACTATGAAGCCGGTCATATGATGTACACGCACCTTCCTTCCGCGCAGGAGTTTAGAGATGATCTTAAGAGTTTTATTGAGGATACTCAGAGAAAATAATCCAGCTTAGATTCAAATGACCAAAAGTCTCACACTTTTAGCTACGATTTTTCTTAGCCTTTCATCTTCTGCTTTGCTTAGAGCCCAGGCTCTTTCAGAGGCTCAGCTTTATTTTCCCCCAAAGGATGGATTGACCTGGGAGCGGATGTCTTTGCCGGAAACGGGCTGGGAGCAGGCGGGAATGGGAGAGTTTTTGTCCTGGCTGGAAAGCACCAATACGAGAGCTTTTCTCATCTTGAAAGATGGGAAACTCGTTGTCGAAGAATACCGCGGAAATCGCCTTACCGGAATGGGGCCTATGGATGAGAATTCCCTTTGGTATTGGGCCTCTGCCGGCAAAACCCTTACTGCGGCACTTTTGGGAATTGCCGAAGAGGAAGGGCTTCTAAAGCTGAAAGACCGCACCCAAAAATACCTCGGAAAGGGTTGGACTTCTTTGGAAAAAAAGCAGGAGAAAAAAATCAGGATTGTACATCAGCTTAGCATGACCACAGGGCTTGATGATACAGGGGATTTGAATAGTGTGGCTCCTTCGGATCTCCGCTTTCGAGCAAAAGCCGGAACCCGATGGAGCTATCACAATGCTCCATATACTGTCCTCAAACAAGTGGTACAAAATACAAGCGGCAGGTCCTTCCAAGATTATTTTCAAGAAAAAATCAGAGACCGGATCGGGATGAATGGTCTATGGCAAAAAACCGGGGGAAATAATGTCTACTACTCAAGTCCTCGATCAATGGCACGGTTTGGACTTTTGCTTCTAGCCAAAGGTAAATGGGAGGACGAACAGGTTCTAAATTCCGAATTTGTAGAGCAAATGATCAGTCCATCGCAAGACTTTAATCCAAGTTACGGACTTTTGACTTGGCTGAATGGGCAAAGTTCTTACCGATTACCGGGTATGGGAAGAAATTTGCCTGGTCAATTGGTGCCAGATGCACCTCAGGACATGTTTATGGCCTTGGGTAAAAATGGACAATTTTTGATGGTGATCCCTTCTCAAAACGTAGTCATCGTCCGAATGGGTGCAAGTTCGGATACTTCCCCAATTCCCAATTTATTGATGAATCAGATTTGGGAAAAACTCGGTCCAGTAATCAGTAAGAATTAAGCTAGTCTCCAAGTAAGTTTAACTATACTTGCTGAGCTGGAAATTAATTTTATCCAGAGATAATGGTTTCTCAAGGAATCCTGACACGATATTGAAACTTAGTGCTTTCTGCCTGTCTTGGAAGTCGATGGAACTGGATAGAATTACTATTTCATCTTTTCTGTCAGGAAACTTTTCTTGGTAGTGATTCAAAAATTCCCAACCGTTCATCACTGGCATGTTGATGTCCAGAAAAATCAAAAGTTGTTGGTTTTGCGGAAAGTCTTCAATCTTTTTTAATGCTAAATCTGCTTCTAAAAATTCAAGAATGCTTTCACTTACTTCTGTCTTTCCAAGCAGTCGTTTGTTGATCAGGTTGTTAATCGGATCATCATCCACTAGAAAGATGGCATCAAATTGAATCATGAAATTTCATTGGATCAGGCACTGGCAAAATACGATTATTCCAATAGCAAGAAAAAGGTTTTGGTAGATTTTTAATGAAGTTGTTTGGTTTGGCAAAGTTGAACAAAAAAAGGGAAACCGAAGCTTCCCTTTTATAAATAAGTTGTGAGGAACAGATTACATCATTCCGCCCATACCTCCGCCGCCACCCATTGGAGGCATAGCAGGAGCATCTTCTTTCACATCTGCCACCACACATTCGGTGGTCAATAGCAATCCAGCGATAGAAGCTGCATTTTCAAGAGCTAGTCGAGTTACCTTAGTAGGATCGATTACACCAGCTTCGAATAGGTCTTCGTACTGATCAGTACGGGCATTGTAACCGTAGTTTCCTTTATTTTCTCTGATTTTATTGATGATCACAGAAGGCTCACCACCAGCATTAAGCACGATAGTTCTCAAAGGAGACTCGATGGCCATGCGCACGATGTTGATACCTGTATCCTGATCTTCATTGATGCCTGTAAGGTTATCTAGTGCTTCTGCCGCTCTGATAAGCGCAACACCACCCCCTACAACAACACCTTCTTGGACAGCTGCTCTCGTAGCGTGCAAGGCATCATCTACACGGTCTTTCTTCTCCTTCATTTCAACCTCAGTAGCAGCACCGATATAAAGGATAGCCACACCACCTGAAAGCTTAGCAAGTCTCTCCTGAAGTTTCTCACGGTCATAATCAGAAGTCGTTTTGTCGATTTGTGCTTTGATCTCAGAGATACGAGCTTGGATCAAATCACTTTGACCGGCACCGTTCACTACGGTAGTGTTGTCCTTGTCGATATTTACTTTTTCAGCACGACCAAGCATGTCTACTGTAGCATTCTCAAGCTTAAATCCACGCTCTTCGGAGATAACAGTACCACCAGTTAGGATGGCGATATCCTCAAGCATAGCTTTTCTTCTGTCTCCAAAACCTGGAGCTTTTACAGCAGCTACTTTCAGAGCACCGCGGATTTTGTTTACTACCAAAGTAGCCAAAGCTTCACCATCTACATCTTCAGCGATGATCACCAATGGCTTGCCAGACTGTGCTACCGGCTCTAATACAGGAAGTAATTCCTTCATGGAAGAAATCTTCTTGTCGTAGATCAAGATGTATGGAGACTCAAGTTCAGCTTCCATTTTCTCTGTGTTGGTCACAAAGTACGGAGAAAGGTATCCTCGGTCAAACTGCATTCCTTCTACAGTCTTCACTTCAGTCTCGGTACCTTTTGCTTCTTCTACGGTGATGACACCGTCTTTTCCGACTTTCTCCATAGCGTTGGAGATCATCATGCCTATTTCATCGTCATTATTAGCAGATACAGTAGCTACCTGAGCGATTTCTTTACTTGTAGAGATTTCTTTTGAGTTTTCTCTCAATTTTGCGACTACTGCAGCTACGGCTTTATCCACACCTCTTTTAAGGTCCATTGGGTTTGCACCAGCAGCTACGTTTTTAATCCCTGCATTGAAGATAGCCTGAGCCAAAACAGTAGCGGTAGTAGTACCGTCACCTGCATTGTCTGCAGTTTTAGAAGCTACTTCTTTCAAAAGTTGAGCACCCATGTTTTCGATTGGCTCTTCCAATTCGATTTCTTTTGCCACGGATACACCATCCTTAGTGATGGTAGGGGCTCCAAATTTTTTGTCAAGGATGACATTTCGACCCTTTGGTCCTAATGTCACTTTTACTGCGTCAGCAAGTGCATCTACACCTTTTTTCAGGCGGTCTCTTGCATTGGTATCAAAGAATAATTCTTTAGCCATTTTTCTGTTTGATTTTTAGTTTCTACAAATAATTAAAGGATTGCGAAAATGTCAGACTCACGCATAATCAAGTAATCAGCGCCGTCGACGTTGAGCTCAGTACCGGAGTATTTTCCGTACAAAACAGTGTCGCCCACTTTCACAGTCAATGGTTCATCTTTCTTACCAGTTCCGATGGCCACTACCGTTCCTTTCTGAGGCTTTTCTTTGGCTGTGTCCGGAATGTATAATCCGGAAGCGGTTTTTTCTTCGGCTGCAGCAGGCTGTACCAACACCCTGTCCGCAAGTGGTTTGATGTTCACGTTTGACATTTTTATGAAATTTTTAAAGGTTAGATTAAAATTCTGAAGCCACTAGAGCGATTCCTGTGCCAATGAGTTTCTAGAGAAAAACACTGACAAATCGGCCACACTTTGTCAGTTTCTGACCGCTGTTATGAAATTTTCATTCCAAAAAACTGTCAAAATTTCCAAAGGCTCTGGACAAAAATGTCATAATTCATTACTTTTTGTAAAAGCTTTCAGATTATGAGTAAACTATCGAAAAATTGGATCACCGAGGGCCTGATTGATTTTGAATACAAAAAGTACCAACTTTTGGCCTATTTGCAGGAAACTGACAAATCCTTTAAGGCAATCAAGCTTTACCCACCGCTTGCTGAGCTGATTGAGCACCATCGAAATCTCAATGCATTCAAGTCAGGCAAAAGACATCTTTCAGATATGTTTCCAAAAGCTTTGGAAAGTGTGGACTTCAAAAAGAAGAAGTTGAATTATCAATCTCAATCAGATGATTCTGAGATGATGAAAGAGATTCATCTGATTACCGATTTTGCGATTGAAAAGATCCAAGATCAGATCTATGAAGGAAGAGCGATCTATGATTTTGTGGAGGATCATATTGCCTTTGAGCCGGTTGGCATATTACCGATCTACACCAAAGAGGGCTTTGTGTTTCTGACACGGGAAAAGCGATCTGACATCCATGCATTTCGCTATCAGTCCAGTTTGCTCCAAATAGCTGGGGAGCGTTTCCGAAGTATATCTTTGTGGCTGGTGGGCGTGTTTCAGCGAACCATAGTCAGAACGCTGGAGGCCTTGAAGCTGGAATTGATCCGTGAAATCAAGGAATTGCCCAACCCCGCCGCTTGGCGAATGCATAGCAAGCAGGACTTCCCTATCGAAGAGACTTTGCTTCCAATCAGTAAGAGATTGCTATTGCAGCATGTCAGCAAATGAAAGATTAGCTGGCTTCTACTAATTCCTTTTCGGTATTAGCGATGCTCTGATTTGCTGTGTTTTCAGCCTTTTTACGTTTTTGGATCACATCGGCACCTGGCTTATCAAATAGAATCAACCAAGCTTCTTTTGGGTTTTTTGCCTTTCGAAGATCAACAAAAATGTCTCTCCATTCATGAAAAACAAGATAGATGGGATTGTAGGAAGTCACCGGCTTGGTGATACCATAAGTCGGTCGCTCCTGCTCCTCCATAAATGTCCCAAACATTCGGTCCCAGATAATAAAAGTTGATCCGTAGTTTTTGTCCAGGTAATGCTCATCACTCGCATGATGTACGCGGTGGTGAGATGGCGTCGTAAAAATATATTCCACTACGGGATGTAATTTCTTGATGTATTCGGTATGAATCCAGAATTGATAAAGAACTGCTATCTGATGACAGATGAAAAACACAAATGGATCAAAGCCCATCAACATGACAGGGATGAAGAAGACGATCTTGATGTGCTGAGTCCAGCCTAAACGGAAAGAAACCGAGAAGTTGTACTTGGAACTGTTGTGGTGCGTGATATGAGTTGCCCACCAAAAACGTTGTTCGTGAGCGACTCTATGTGCCCAATATCTAGCAAAATCAATGGCAACAAAGCAGACAATGAATGACCACCAAGTTGCAGGAATTTTAAAAGGGGCTAAATTGTAGAAAAACAGTGCTACACCGAATGTCGCAAGTTTGATCATGGCGCTAATTCCTACATTGACCAGACCAATGGTAGAAGCTGCCAGAAAGTCTTTGGTATCATACGCATCCCGTTTTTGATACCAGCTAATTCCCCATTCGATAAATACCAAAAGAAACATGATTGGGGCTGCCCAAAGAATAAGGTTAGGCCAGCTTTCAAGTTGAAGGTCCTCCAGACGGAGAGGTTGATTTTGCATAAACTTATTTGGATTGAGAAATAGGTTTTTAAGAGATAATAGCTCTAATTACCAATTTTGCTTTAAAAAACAACTCGAACACAAGATATAAAAAAAATGTCCGCCTTTTGTAGGTGGACATTATAATTTGTTTCTATCGGTGATTAGTTACCGGAGCTGTCAGGCTCGAGGACATTCTCTTCTGATGGAAGGATGCTTTCATTTTCTTGGTCACCAAACGCCGGAGCTACCATTTGCTGCTTCGCATTTTCAATATTTGGTGATGAGAATTGATTGGACTGCGGGTTGGTGTAGAAAGCAGATGAAACCAAGGATAAAACCAAAATGGATACAGCTAAAACCCAAGTTGCTTTTTCCAAAACATTTCCGGTACGAGTCACTCCCATAATCTGGGAAGCACTACCTCCGAAAGCTGCCCCAACGCCTCCTTTAGAATTTTGGCCTAGGATGACAAGTATTAATAATACTGCCAAAATCAGGATAACGGTAATCAAGAACGTAAACATATTATGAGTCGGTATTAGTCAGATTTTGAATTAAGTTCGCAAAGTAAGCTGATTTCTCTGGAAACTTCAAACTCAGCTTCTCATAAATTTCTACTGCTTTCTGATTTTTTCCTTGCTTGGCCAAAAGCTTAGCAAAAGATTCGGTGATCAGCTCGTCTTTGATTTGGGTACTGCTTTCTGCCAGGTTTTCTTTGTTTTGATTGGCTTCGATCTCTTTGATCGTGGCCATCTTGATATCCTTTTTACTGAAAGCCTTGATCAAATCGATCTGTTCCTTCTTTTTGGCATCGACAATCTGCTTTTTTTCTTTCTTTTTAATAGACTCAATCAGATCGTCTCCGGAAGCCTTTCTTCGCTTGGGTTTGGGTTTCTCCTCAGGTGTAGGCCCGTTCGATTTCAGCCCTTTTTCTAATTGAACAAGCTTAGCGGTTTGATTAGCGCCTTCAGCTGGTTTAGTGAGATTTTCTGGCAGAAGATCCTCGTCTTTGGATTCCGATTGGACGGTAGGCTTTTGATGAATCAATTGACGAAGCCAAATTCTGTCAGGGCTGGTAATAGCCGCCCAGCCAAGCGTATTTTCAGAGTTTTGGGACTCTTTCTGGAATTCATAACGGGCGATCAAAGCATGGGGTAATTGGAAAAAGGGGAAGTTTTCCTGCATTTTTTTCAGCAGAAGGACATCTGACTTTTCCAGATTGTTAGCCCGGCTTAATATTTCCTTGAGTTGATTGGCGTTCACGATTACTTTTTTTCCAATATAGACATTTTACCAGTTTGCCACCGTTGCATTAAAAATGTCCTGAATGATATTTCTGAAAATTTCTTCTACCAATTGACTTTCTACATCCAGCAAAGTAGTCGTTCGAGGGTCATAATCCTGGAAGAAAGAGAAATTTTGCTTTAGATTTTCTTCCTCATTACTCAAGTTAATATATTCGACTTCTACGGATATGGTCAATCGCATTTGTCCAGCTCGATCCGGGAGATTTGGATTGCCGCTGGACACAACCGCCTGAGGTGTAAGTGCATAGCGTTTGATTGCTCCCGAAAATTGCAAATCACCATTTGTGCGTACGAGTTCGAGTTGGGTATTTCTTTGATAAAAGTCTTTCAATGATTCGGTGAAAAGCTGCTCCATATTGGCGGGGCCACCACCAGAATCATTGAAGAAATTGTCCACCGAGAAGGATTGGACCAACTCATAATTGATATTGGTCCCTGTGAAGCTGTAATTCACGGAGCAACCGCCCAGAAGTAGAATTCCTGCAAATAAAGCAGATCGCAATGTCCTATTGATCAATTTCATATTGCTTGATTTTGCGGTAAAGTGTGCGTTCAGATATCCCCAAATCAGAGGCGGCGTATTTCCGCTTGTTGTTATGCTTCCGCAAAGCTTTTAGGATCATTTCCTTCTCCTTTTTTTCTAGCGAAAGCGAATTGTCATCTTCCTCGTGAATGATATCCTCAATCGCCTCTTCCTCATAGTCATCAGAGCCACTGTTTTTCTGTGCTTCCAATACCAAAGGCAAAGAATACCCTGAGCCTCCTTCGGGCTTCTCTTTTTGGGCGAGACCATTATCCAGATCATCGAAAAGGTCACTGTGCTTTTGAAGCACACTGCTACTCACGCCTCCATTTTGGTAAGTTTCGAGGACGAATTTTTTCAGATCATTCATGTCCTTTTTCATATCAAAAAGGACTTTGTACAATAAATCCCGCTCCGAAAAATCCATAGATTCTCCTGAGGAGCCGCCTGATGGAAGTGGCATAGGAAGTCGGGAGTTGTCAGTAGGAAGGTATTTGCTCAGCGTCTTCGCATCTACCTCTCGCTCTTCTTCCAGGAGGGATATTTGCTCGGCGATGTTTTTTAGCTGTCGGATATTGCCTGGAAAAGGATAGCGCATCAGTAATCCTTGTGCATCAGCATCCAAGGAGATTGGCCGAACTCGGTATTTTTCAGAAAAATCAGAAGTGAACTTCCGGAAGAGCAAAACTACATCCTCACCCCGCTCCCGAAGGGGAGGGACGAAAATC
>LJXT01000104.1 GCA_001314815.1 Algoriphagus marincola HL-49 | reverse complement strand
CAGGCTGAATATAGGCTTCCAGATTGATATCGAAACTATGTGGCGTTTCACATTTCAAGTATGGCAAAACCTCCGGGTCTTGAGTCGGTCCCTCTAGGCGGAATTGATCCAAAGCCTCCATGGTAACTACCCAAGGTGAAATAGAGGAGGCGAAACTTTTCCCCAAGAATGGACCCAAAGGAACGTATTCCCAGGCCTGAATGTCTCTCGCAGACCAGTCATTAAACAAGACAAACCCAAAAATATAATCTTCGGCATCATCCGTCGACACAGAATCGCCTAGCTTCGTTGATTTGCCTGTGATAAAAGCTAATTCCAGTTCAAAGTCCATTCTTCTACTCGGACCAAAAGAAGGGCTTTCCATATCTGGGTCCTTGAATTGGCCTTTTGGGCGATGAATATTTACACCAGAAGGAATGATGGACGAAGCTCTTCCATGATAGCCTACGGGTAGATGTTTCCAATTTGGCAACAGTGCATTTTCTGGATCACGGAACATCTTTCCTACATTGGTAGCATGCTCCATAGAGCTGTAGAAATCCGTGTAATCCCCGATTTTAACAGGTAAAAGCATTTCAGCTTCTTTTCTGTTGACCATCACCTTCCCTCGGATAGAGTGATCACGAAGCTTTTCATTATCAGCAAGAAGCAAGTCTTGTACACGCTCTCTGATTTTTTTGGTTTGGGTTTTGCCCAAGGCAATCAAATCATTGAGTGATTCGCTTAAAAAGATTCCCTCGGGTAGAAAAAGGTCAGCAAAGAATCCTTCCTGATCCAAGATACTCAAGTCAACAATCTTGTCTCCAATTGCAATTCCAACCCGAGGACTTAGCCTTTTATTCTTGAAAATGCCAAATGGCAGATTATAGATGGTAAAATCGGAATTTTTGGGAATCTCCACCCACGTTTTTAGCTCGTTCATCATTTATTGGCTACTGATCAAAAATTTGTGAGGGCAAATTTAAACCTTATCAATGAATACAAAAGACAAATACCATTTCATTGATACCTGTCTGAATAGTACGAAAGCTCTCTCAACCTACAATTATTCAAGTTCCTTTCCTAAAAACCCTAAGAAATACCTCTTATCATTATTTTTTTAGAATAATCAGATTGTTAAAAGTAATTTGAAGAAAATAAATTTAAACAAGCCCATGAACAGAATCATACCCACGACACTATTTACTGTCCTGATTTTTCTTTTCTCTATCCAGATTTTTGGACAAGAAAAATCCATTTTGGACCAATTGGAGGAGATCGCCATCGTCGATCAGAAAGTGATGATGCCGATGCGAGACGGAATTCGCTTGGCCACGGACATCTACAGGCCCAAGACAGATGAGCCAGTTCCGATCGTATTCTCAAGGACTCCTTACAACTTCAATACCTATGGAGACGGTGAACTTCGTACCCGTACGATGCAATCTGCCCTTTCCTGGGTCAAAAAAGGATATGCCTATGTCGTGCAGAATGAAAGAGGGCGCTTTTTCTCTGAAGGTGAATGGGATATACTTGGCACACCACTGACAGACAGCTATGATGCCTTTGACTGGATGCAAGACCAATCCTGGAGCAATGGCAAAATCGGATTGTTGGGCTGCTCCTCCACTGCCGAATGGCAAATGGCGGCAGCTTCACTAAATCATCCTGCATTAGCTGCTTTGGTCCCACAAGGATTTGGTGCTGGAGTTGGTAAAATCGGAGACTTTGTGGAGCAGGGCAACTGGTACCGAGGAGGTGCTGGACAGATGCTTTTTACAGCGTGGCTTTATGGTACTCAGCATGACCCGATGGCTCCAAGACTTCAGCGAGGAATCGCTCAAGAGGACTTATTGAGATTGCAGCGCTTCTATGACATGGCTCCGGAATACCCAAGAGTAGACTGGAAAGAAGGCCTAGCGCATTTGCCCGTTCAGGACATTATCAAAAATGTAAACGGTCCGCAAGGAATCTATGAAGAAATGATTACAAGAAAGCCCAATGATGCACGCTGGTATCAGGGTGGCCTTTATCATGACGATATGCCATTTGACAAGCCAAGCATGTGGTTTGTGTCTTGGTACGATGTGTCCTCTTCACCCAACATCGCGCTTTACAATCATGCCAGAGAAAATGCCATCAGTCAAATGGCTAGAGACAATCAGTATTTGGTCATTGCTCCCGTTTTGCACTGCGCCTACACCCGAGCTTCCGAAAATACCATCGTCGGTGAGCGAAGTGTAGGAGATGCGCGCTGGAACTATGATGAAGTGATTACAGCTTGGTTTGACAAGTGGCTCAAAGGAGAAGACAGCAACACCATCAACGAACTTCCAAAAGTGACCTACTACACCATGGGCTCTAATGAGTGGCAATCCTCAGATGTATGGCCCCCCAAGGAAGCTGTCATGACGAGTTTCTATCTTGATTCGGAGGGAAATGCCAATACTAGAAATGGAGATGGCAAACTAGTGCCAAAAGCTCCTAAAAAAGAAAATCAAGACACTTTCTCCTATGATCCGATGGATCCTGTCCCTTCCTATGGAGGAAATGTCTGCTGTACCGGAAATGCGGTGCAAGGAGGCGCATTTGATCAGTCGGAAATGGAGCTTCGGGATGATATACTCGTTTACACCTCCGAGCCTCTGGAAGAAGGAGTCGAAGTATCGGGCTTCATCGAGTCGTATTTGTATCTGAGTTCGGATGCCAAAGACACCGATGTTACCATCAAAATCATCGATGTACATCCGGATGGAAAGGCTTACAATCTAGACGAAACTATTCAGCGGGTACGATACCGGGAAGGTTATGATAAAGAAGTCTGGATGGAGGATGGGAAAGTCTATGAGATCAAAATGACACCGATGAGCACGTCCAATTATTTTGATAAGGGACATCGCATCCGCATCGAAGTGACCAGTTCTAACTTCCCACGTTTTGACAGAAACATGAATACTGGTGGAAATAATTACGACGAAACAGAGGGAGTAGTAGCAACCAACTCGATACATCATGGAGGAAAATTCCAAAGTAGAATCCTACTACCAATAATTGAAAAATAACAGTATCCTTCAGGAAGGAGGGGACGCTACCCCTCTTTTCTTTTGTAAAACATTTTTTCACCAAATAATATTTACAAGACATCCTTTCTACTTTCCTTTCATAATATTTTTTATCAATAAGTTGAAAATAAATCGACGAATTGATTCCCTTTTTGTAATTTCAGATTAGATAATTAAATATTTAAACCTTATGAACAAATTTTACAAACTAAGCCTTCCTTTGCTTTTTCTGTGGCTCTCCACAGGGATGGCATGGGCACAGATATCCGTCTCGGGTACTGTGACAGACGAGCGGACTTCGGAGCCGCTCATCGGTGCGAGTATTCTAATCAAGGGTACGACCACGGGAACTATCACGGACATTGATGGGAATTTCTCCCTCAGTATTTCAAGTTCGGAGGGTGCGACACTCGTGGTTTCCTCCATTGGATACTTGACCAAAGAAATCAATGTATCCTCCTCCATGAGCAATCTGAATATTCAGCTGAGTCAGGATGCAACCAATTTGGAGGAGGTAGTAGTGACAGGTCTTGCATCTTCTGTAAAAAGAAGTAATCTCGCCAACGCAGTTTCTACCGTTTCTGCCAAAGACCTCACTGGAACGACGACTATCCAAACTACCGACGGGGCCCTCTATGGTAAAGTAGCCGGAGCGACTATCCGATCAAACGGCGGTGCTCCAGGTGGTGGTATGTCGATTCAACTTCGCGGAATCTCCAGTCTTTCTGGTGCATCTCAACCGCTAATTATCGTGGATGGTGTTTATATTTCCAATGCCACCCAACGAACCGGTCGAGCATCTGTAACTGGAGCAGGCGGAAGTAATCAGGATGATGGAGCTAACCGTCTCGCTGACTTAAACCCAGCTGATATCGAAACGATTGAGGTATTGAAAGGTCCATCCGCAGCAGCTATTTACGGTACCCGTGCCAATGCAGGTGTAATCATCATCACTACCAAAAGAGGTGCTGAAGGAAGAACTACCGTATCACTTTCTCAGGATATCGGTTTTGCTGAGCCATTAAGACTGCTAGGTGTAGATGACTGGAGTGAAGAGAAAATCAATTTCTTCTATCCTGAAGCAAGAAGACCACTTGAGCTTGAAAGATTCCGAGCTGCGCAGTCTTCTGGTAATTTTATCGATTACGAAGACTTCTTTTACAACAATCAAGCTACACTTCTCAATACTCGAGTGAATGTATCGGGAGGTAATGAAAAGACCAAATTCTTCGTCTCAGGTAACATTTCTGACGAAGAAGGAACTGTTAGAAATACTGGTTTTCAGCGTTATTCCGTAAGAGCAAACATTGATCATAAGATCAGTAATGCCATTCGTCTCGGAGTATCTTCCAACTACATTCAGTCCAACTCAGACAGGGGATTCACTGGAAACCAGAACAATACCGGTGCATCTATCGGCTATAGTATTGCCTACGTTCCCAACTACTTCGACCTGAGAAGAAATGAAGACGGAACTTACCCGGTCAACCCCTACTTCTCGGACAATCCTGTTGCAGTAACTGACAATGCGGTAAACAACTCAGAAGTAAATCGTTTCATTCAAGCATTCACTTTGGATATCGATCTTTTGAAAACTGAAAATAGTTTTCTTACTGCCAACATTGCTGGTGGATTGGATTTCCTCCAAAACAGAACAATGATTTATCTTCCTGAATTTCTACAATTCCAGAGAGCTCAGGCAAACCCTGGTGATGTATTGAAGGGCAAGCAGGAAAGTTTCAACACCAACTTCCAAGCGGCTTTGGTCTATAACTGGAATCTTGGAAGAGTAAATATGAACTCGCAAGCAGGTCTAGTAAGACTAGACTTTAACAATAGTGCTCTATTCAATAGAGGTAGAGGCTTGGTACCAGGCCAAACCAACTTGGGCCAAGCTGCTATCCAAGAAATCAATCAGGAGTTTAACTCCGAAGTACAAGAAGCTGGAATTTTCTTGCAGCAGGAAGCAAACTTCGAAGACAAACTGATCGGTACAGTAGGTATCCGTTGGGATAAGTCTACGTTGAACGGTAATCCAAATGAGTATTATGCATTCCCGAGAGCTTCCTTGGCGGTAAACTTGGCTAATTTCGACTTCTGGAGTTCTTCAGTTTTCAATCAAGTAAAACCAAGAATTGCTTATGGTGAAACCGCTGGACCGGTAGGATTTGGAGCGACCTTTACTCCACTAGGCGGCACCAACATTGGAGGCCTGCTAGGATCTGTAGTTTCCACTCAAATCGGAAACACACAAATCCGCCCTGAAACAGCGACAGAACTGGAATTCGGTGTGGATGTGGGTATGTTCAATAACCGACTGAGCTTGGAAGCAACCTACTACATCAAAAACACTCAGAACAACATTCAAAGCTTGAATCTTTCTCCAGCTACCGGCGTAAATACCACTCCAAGTAATGAGGCAGAGCTTCAAAACAAAGGGATAGAAATCGCACTTTCCGGTAATATTGTAGAGAATCCAAATTTCAAATGGTTCTCAAGAATTCTCTTCTGGAGAAATCAAATCGAAATGACCAGATTAGGTATCCCTACCTACACAGCTGGTGCATTTGGAGCCGGTCTGGGTACTTTCTTGTATGCTGAAGGATTTTCTCCTACCACTATTGTTGGTACCCCTGCTGATCCAAATACACCAGGAGGATTTACCATTTGGGGAGATTCACAACCAGATTTCAACCTATCATTCTTCAACAATTTTAGTATTTACAAAGGTCTCGAACTATCCATTCTGACGGATTGGAGACAGGGAGGAGATAATATCAACCTGACTTCATTCTTGACTGATAGTGGTGGTACTACGAATGGTTGGTTTGACGATGACAACGGTGACGGAGTTCCAAATGGACGTCAGCGTGAACCAGAACCATACAATAATGCTGCACGCTGGGTACAAGATGCGACTTTTGTCAAGATCCGTGAAATCGGTTTGTATTATACCATCCCAAGAGCAACGATTCAAGAATGGTTTGGAAGCGCAGTTCAGAATATCCGAGTAGGTGGATCTGTCAACAATGCTTTCCTATTCACCAACTACGAAGGCTACGATCCTGAGACTTCCACTTTCGGAGCTCAAGCAGTAGCTAACAATGTGGATATCGCACCTTACCCTACACCACGTCGCGTATTCTTCCACTTAACTATCGACTTTTAAACCCGCAACAACATGAAAAATACACTTAAAAATATCAGTAAAGTGATTGCAGTTGCAGGTGTACTTGCAGCATGTAATCCCCTACAATTAGACGATATACAAGATCCAAACAACCCATCGGTAGGATCTGTATCAGACAATGCAACACGGGAACAGATCCAATTCTTGATTACAGGTTTGGAGTCAAGACATAGGGGCTATATCGTTAGTGTCGCTAGAGCCTGGAATACCTTTGGCCGAGAGATCTGGTATCTCAATGCATCCGATCCTCGGTTCCAAACTGACTGGCTGGGACAAAATGGCCGTACCCCGGATCGATCTTATTTCGGTTTTGGAAATACAGGTGGGGGTTCTTATGCCTCTCCTTATCAGGCCATCAACCAAGCAAACGTCTTGGTGACTGCTTCTGAGAATACAGAAAATATTTCTGCTTCTGCTCGAAGCGCAGTAAGTGGTTTTGCAAAAACAATCCAAGGATATCAGTACATGATTCCAGCCAACTTCGTCTATGAAAATGGTATCCGAATTGATGTATCTGACCCTTTGAACCCAGGACCCTTCGTACCATACGCACAGGCATTAGATGCGATCAAGACAATTTTGGACGAAGGTGATGCCGCTTTAGGTTCTGCGGGTTCAGGAGCTTTCCCGTTCACCTTGACCAGAGGTTTTGACGGGTTCAATACTATCGAAGGCCTAAGACAGGTAAACCGTGCCATTACTGCAAGACTCAATGCCTATCGTCAAGATTGGCAAGGAGTATTGACTGCATTAGACGGTTCTTTCATGGATCTGAATGGCGACCTAAACGCCGGTCCCGCACATCCCTATGGGGCTGCACCGGATGTTTTCAATCCGCTTTTCTACGTTCCAAATGCAGCAGTGAATACCATCGTGGTGGTGCATCCCTCCGTATTGGAAGACGCAACACCGGGAGATTTGAGAGTAGCTTCCAAATTCTTGGAGCGAGAGACCCCCGTAACTGTTTCCACAGATGCAGGTACTTTGGTAGGCACCCATCAGGATGCGCGTTGGGCATCAAATACCTCTCCGATTCCTTTCATTAGAAATGAAGAATTGATCCTATTGAAAGCAGAGGCACATGCCAACTTAAATCAATCAGGCGAGGCTGTAGAAGCAATCAATATCATCCGAAATGCTGCAGGCCTGGGAGATTATTCAGGAGCAACCACACAAGAAGCATTGATTGATGAGATCTTGTATCAGAGACGCTATTCGCTTTGGGCAGAGCCTTGGGGACACCGATGGATCGATGCCCGTCGTTACAATAGATTGGATGAAATTCCGACCGAATTTGACGGAGGAACCATCTTTACCCAGTTCCCTCATCCTCAGGCTGAGTTGAGCTGGGATGAATATAAAGGGGACTAAAAATCAAATAAACTAATGCAAAAAGACCGACAGTAATGTTGGTCTTTTTCTTTTCACCCTAAAAGGAATCCTTCAAGGCCTTTTCCCCTTTTTCCACTATTTTTGCCCATTCAAAAAAATCACCACTATGTCTATTGCCAGCAAATACGATCCAAGTACTACTGAGTCCAAATGGTATCAGTATTGGATGGAGCACAAACTTTTTGCTTCTAAAATTGATCCTAACAAGGAACCCTATACCATCGTCATCCCTCCTCCTAATGTGACGGGGGTACTACATATGGGTCATATGCTGAACAATACGATTCAGGATGTCTTGATTCGACGTGCCCGAATGCAGGGCAAAAATGCCTGCTGGGTACCCGGTACCGACCACGCCTCCATCGCTACGGAGACCAAGGTTGTGCAGCTTTTGAAAGAGAAAGGTATCGACAAAAAAGACATTACCCGCGAGGAGTTTCTGACTCATGCCTGGGAGTGGAAAGAAAAGTATGGAGGAATTATCCTAGAGCAGCTGAAAAAACTGGGAGCTTCCTGTGATTGGGATCGTACTGCCTTTACCATGGATGAAGGCTTGAGCGATGCCGTGATTTCTGTTTTTGTGGATTTGTATAAAAAAGGAAAAATCTACCGAGGCATCCGCATGGTCAACTGGGATCCAAAAGGCCAAACTGCCCTTTCGGATGATGAAGTAATCACCAAAGAAATTGCTTCCAAGTTATACTATATTAACTATCAAATCGAAGGATCTGACGGTCAATATTTGACCATCGCTACTACCCGTCCTGAAACCATCATGGCCGATGTCGCTATTTGTATCAATCCTAATGATCCTCGTTTCACTCATTTGAAAGGTAAAAAAGCGATCATTCCATTGATCAATCGAGCCATCCCCATCATCGAGGACGAATACGTGGACATGGAATTTGGGACAGGTTGCCTCAAAGTGACTCCTGCTCATGATATCAATGACTATGAGTTGGGAATCAAGCATAAACTGGAAGTTATCGACATTCTCAATGACAATGGAACCCTCAATGAGAAGGCTCAAATTCTCGTTGGTGAAGACCGATTTATCGCCCGAAAGAAAATCGGAAAATTGTTAGAGGAAGCCGGTCAGCTTGAAAAAGTCGAAGACTACAAATCTAACGTAGGACATTCCGAAAGAACGGATGCCGTAATCGAACCCAAGCTCTCTTTGCAGTGGTTTCTCAAAATGGATGAAATCACCAAACCAGCTTTCAGCTCGGTAATGGAGGATGTCATCCAACTTCATCCACCCAAGTTCAAAAACATGTACCGGGTCTGGATGGAAAATGTACGGGACTGGTGTATTTCCCGTCAGCTCTGGTGGGGACATCAGATTCCTGCCTACCATCTTCCCAATGGAGAATTTGTGGTTGCCAAAACCAAAGAAGAAGCTCTTAAAATTGCCCAAACTGAGCATGATTCCAGCTACACCTTGTATGACCTCAAGCAAGATGAGGATGTGTTGGATACTTGGTTTAGTTCTTGGTTATGGCCGATTTCTGTATTTGACACAGATGTCTTTACCACTGGTAAGCCAAACGAAGAACTGAAATACTATTACCCAACCAATGACCTGGTGACTGCTCCCGAAATTCTATTCTTCTGGGTAGCAAGAATGATCATTGCTGGCTATGAATATATGGGTGAAAAGCCCTTTAAAAATGTGTACCTAACTGGAATCGTACGGGATAAACTGGGCCGAAAAATGTCCAAGTCTCTGGGAAATTCCCCGGATCCACTGGAGCTGATCGCACAGTACGGTGCGGATGGGGTCCGAACAGGGATGCTTTTCTCCTCCCCTGCCGGAAACGATCTTCCCTATGATGACAAGCTAGTAGAGCAGGGAAGAAACTTTGCCAACAAAATCTGGAATGCCTTCCGATTGGTTAAAGGCTGGGAAATTGATTCCAATTTGGACAGTGCGGCCAATACTTCATCCATCCATTGGTTTGAAAACCGCTTCAATCAGGCTTTGGCAGAGATCAATGATCACTTTGAGAAATTCAGAATTTCCGATGCCCTGATGGCTACCTATAAATTGGTTTGGGGAGACTTCTGCTCCTGGTATCTGGAGATGATTAAGCCAGAATATCAGAAGCCTATTGATCAGGCGACTTATGATAAGACCATTGAAATTTTCGAGGATATTCTAAAGATTCTTCATCCCTTCATGCCTTTCATTTCGGAGGAAATATGGCATCAGATTCAAGATAGGAAAGTGGAAGAATCCTTGATTTTGGCGAAATGGCCCGAAGCAAAACCATTCGACTCTAAAATCACTGAGGATGCCAACCAAGTATTCGAGGTGGTTTCTCAAATCCGAAATTTGAGAGCTTCCAAAGGGATGTCTCCCAAAGAGGCTTTGGACCTGACGATCAATACCAAGCGGCCGGAATTGTATCAGCGCTTTGAATCCGTACTAGTCAAACTGGCTAATTTATCTTCCTTGAATTTCGCAGCCAAGGTAGAAAATGCAATGAGCTTCGTGGTCAAAGCAGACGAATGCTTCGTCCCGATGGGTGACTCGATCAATATTGAGGAGGAAAAAGCGAATCTTCAGAAAGAAATCGAATACACCAAAGGCTTTTTAGCCTCTGTGATGAAAAAGCTCTCCAACGAGCGATTTGTAGCCGGGGCACCCGCTCAGGTAGTAGAGAATGAAAAGAAAAAACAGGCAGATGCCGAGGCGAAAATAAAAGCCTTGGAAGAAAGCCTAGCCAAATTAGGTTAATCTTTGAAGTCTTTAAGACCTCGAAGATTTTAAGCAAATATGAAAAAGAAAATCCAGTATCATTAGGTACTGGATTTTTTTTTTGAAAACTTGATTACTCAATAAGAAAAAATTCTCAAAACCATCAGGCCAAAATCTTCTCCAAACGGTCCTTCCACTTTTCCCAATCAGGCATATATCTGGTCTGAAGCCTGAAAAAAGCTGGAGAATGATCTTGATGTACCAAGTGACATAGCTCGTGAATGATCACATATTCGATGCAACCTTTTGGGGCTTTTATCAATTCTGGATTAAGGATGATTTTACCTTTCGGGGTGCAACTTCCCCACCGCAATGGCATTTCTCTTACCACCAAGTTCGAAGGCTCTACCCTTTCGGATTTGAATCTTTCAATCCATCTTTCCGAAAGTTTTTGAAACTTCTCCTTGGCTTTGGCTAAATACCAAGCTTTGACCAAAGGTTTAACTCTAGCTGAATTTGGAGATTCTACCACCAATTCTCCATGAAGCAACTTTACTGATTCATCTTTGGAAAGAATTACTTTCAACCTAAACTGCCTTCCTAAATACAAATGAGTTTCTCCACTTACAAATCTTCGCTCCGTAGCTCGTGGTTGAAAGGAAAGAAAAAAACTTTGCTGTTTTAGAATCCACGGTGCCCTTTTATTAAGAATCTCTTGGATCCGTTCTTTTTTGGCATTCAAGGGCGCTTTGATAAGAACCTCAGATTCGGGGGTTACTGTGATTCCCAATGTCTTTCGATCAGAATAAGTAATCTTGTAATCAATTACTTTTGAACCAAATTGAAATGAATCCTTCATGACTTATATCGTCTTTCTGCCACCGCCAAAATCTTCATGGCCAATTCGTCCATCTCAGAAAAAGAAAGATCTAAATCGTACTTACCTCTAACTTCGTCTATCAGATAATCCCCAATATCAAGGATCAATTTTTTTGTGATGTTATCCTTTGTTTGCCAATCCACAATTGGCTTAGTACTATTCCCAAAAACCGCTCTTTTCACCATATCGTTTATGGCTAAGGATGCCTGCTCACTTACCAATTTGGAAACATTTCGATCACTCATTTTTTCAGCCAAAAACTCTAAAGTCAACCCAAAAAAAGCAGCAGCAACAGGTTCATGCTTCAACGATTCAGGCAAATCCGAATCAGTATGATTCAAGATGCCATTCATAATATCCTTTACTCTTTGTAGGTATTGAGTCTCTGAGATTCTTCTAGCTTCGTAATCAGCAATGGCTTGAGAAAGCATCTGGGAAAATTTCCTGTAAAAAGCAGGATCTTCTTCCATTTTTTCAGAGATATGTTTTGCCGTTCTACTTGCAATTTTATCGGCTTTGGCTGCTTCACCTACTGTCTTTTCCACCTCAGCTGCAAAACTCTCCTGATCAAAAATATTAACTTGTTCGGTTATTAGCTCAACCTTTTCAGCAGTCACATGGGTATCGATCAATTTTTGGATTTGCCCCTCGTATCGGCTGTAGTCAACCTTGTCTGAATACCTGGCTGAAACGGCACTTCGGAGTTTTAGAAAAAACAATAAATCCGATTTATAACGATCTATCAGTTTAGGTTCAGTTTCCTCATGAAATGAAATAGTAGAAAGTGCTAATTTCAAAGACTTTGCAAAGCTTGCAAGCTTTTCATAATAGGACTCTCTAATGGCAATATCCCTTAATACTTCTTGATAGGCTTCAGCATCCCGTGTATTTTTGACCTCGTTAAAAATATCCCAAATTTCAGAGTGCTTTTGAGGAAGCTTTTTTATTTCTTCTGAAATATTTACCAATGTTCCCTCCACATCCTTTTCATCAAATTCTTGAAAAGCAGAATACATTTTTAATGCATTATCCAAGTTTTCAATTACTCCATAATAATCAATGACGTAGCCAAAGTCTTTCCCTGGATAGACTCTATTCACTCGGGCAATAGCCTGTAATAATTTATGATCCTGAAGATTTCGTGTCAAATACAAAACGGTGGTTTTTGGTTCGTCAAAACCAGTAAGTAGCTTATCAACCACAATTATAATCTCCGGATCAGGTTTATTTTGGAATCGACCTATGATCTGTGATTCATATTTTTTAGAAGTCCCATGCTCCTGAATCATCCTTTTCCAAAATTTTTGAACCTTATCGTTGCTTTGTTCATAAGCAGAATCTTCTCCCTCTCTATCATCTACAGAAGAAATCAACACTTCCGAACTTACTAATCCGATCTCATCCAAAGTCTCCTTATACTTGATTGCATTGATCTTTTTATCACAAACCAACATGGCCTTAAAACCCGTTCCTTGCCAATTATCCCTGAAATGCTGACTAATATCCCAGCAAACAGCGTAAACCAGCTGTTCGGCAGAATTGATTTGATCAGCGCGACTGAATTTCTTTTTAAAATCTGCCTTCTCCTTGTCATTTAATGGCTCGGAAACCATCTCAAAAAACCGGTCCAATGGGTCTGAATTTACATTTAAATGAGGAAGTCTTCCCTCATACAATAAAGGAACTACAGCTCCATCCTCAACAGCTTGATCAACAGTATACTCATCGATCATGCCACCAAATTTGGCCACTGTACTCTTTTCCTTTTTAAAAAGGGGTGTCCCGGTCATCGCTATAAAACATGCCGTCGGCAAGGTCTTTCGCATCTCTACATTGAAGGTACCATGCTGGGTTCTGTGACCTTCATCAATCAAAACGAAAATATTGGGATTATCCAGCGGCTTTTTGATTTTTTTGACAGCAGCTGCAAACTTGTTGATAATAGTTGTGACCACTGCATCCGAGGGGCTTTCCAATAAGTGAACCAACTGAGACCCTGTAGTTGCATTACTTACTTCCATCCCACATTTTCTAAAAGTATTGGTAATCTGCCGATCCAAATCGGTGCGATCTGTCACCAAAATGATCTTGGGATTGGAGATACTAGGTTCCATTGCAATCGCCTGAGCCAACATCACCATTGTCAGAGATTTACCACTACCCTGAGTATGCCAGATTACCCCTCCTTTTCTTCTGACTCTTCCCTTCTCATCTCTTTTGGGTTGCTTGATTCGATTGAGGGTCTTTTTTACCGCAAAATATTGCTGGTAGCGAGTAATCTTTTTATCTCCATCGTCGAAGAGGACAAAGCTGTAGATTAAATCCATCAATCGTTCAGGACGACATAGATTGTATAGGTATTTGTCCTGTTCAGTGACTTTAATTTCTTCTTGCCCTAAGGCTTCAAAATACTCTTTAACATATCGAAACCGTTCACCAAAAAGCTTTTTATCCACTTCAGGATTAAGCTTGAAGTTTTTGATTTGCGTGAGTTTTCCTAAATAGTTTTTTTCATCAGATTCAGAATCAAATTTTTCTTTCCATTTGGCCCAAAACTTCTCTGGAGTTCCATTGGTGGAATAACTTGCTTCCTGAGTGGCCAATGAAAGAAGGAGTTGGGAATAAATGTAGAGGCTACGAATTCCATCTTCTTGCTGATTTCGAAGATGCTGAGAGATCGCCTGACGAATGGGATCTTTCATGTCCGGGCGCTTGCACTCAATTATGACGATGGGAATACCATTGATAAACAGGACTAAATCCGGTACATAATGATCTTTAGAAGTACTCCGCATGACCCGGTACTCTTCCGTCACGTGGAATTGATTGTTTTCAGGATTTTCCCAGTCAATAAAATGTAATGTGAAACTTTTTTTATCTCCATCGACCGACTGTTCCACAGCCATCCCCAAGGTTAATAAATTATAAACAGCCTCAGAAGCATGAATATAACCTTCATTCAAAGGGATTTCCTGAAGAGTACGAATGGCATTTTCGATATTCGCATCAGAGATGTAGGTGGTACGGGTGGAGCTGATCTTCTTTTCCGAATTGATCACCAGAAGACGCTCTCGAAGAACCTCATCCAAAATGACCTGTTGGCTTTTACTTCCCCGCAGTTTCAGCGCTTCACTTTCGGTCAGGTAGTCAAAACCCAGCTTACAAAGCAACTGAATCGCAGGGATCTGGGAAATATGGTCTTCTTTGAAACTGGGGGTGTTCATAGTGTGAAAATAGTTTTTCTAATACTTCTTCTTATCGCTTCCTAAATTAGAAATGACTTGTTAGAGCCAATCTCAGATATATAATTTCACTTTTTTTAATCTTAGTCAGATCATCCAACCAATAGAATTAGCTGGACATCTTTTTCCTTTCTACCTGAAAATCAGTCATTCAGATAGTCCTTTTCTAATCGATTCTATCGGCTTCATTTCTATAAAACGAACCAATACTCTAACACAATCTCTAACAGATGCTCTAACAAACTCTCTAACATACCTCTAACAGATACTCTAACTCCCTTTATGATTGCTTCATTTAGTTTAAGAATTGATCAAGACCCAATTGGGTTTTGAAAAACTGCCCTCATTTCTGATTTTTTCTTTTCTTCTCAATTCAGATAGCAAATGATTGATTTTAATTTTCCTCTGCTTATCTGTCATCCAATCGGGAAGCTTCTTCCATAGCAATTCATCCACATCTTTTCTGTTGAGTGAGCCATGTTCAACAATCGCTTTTACAATCAGATCCAAGTAATAACTCTTATCAAATGCCTTGTTTTTTGAATAAGAGGCCTTTTGCCCCATCTTCTGAGCCACCTTGATACCTATGTAGAAATTTGGCTTTCTCCCCTCAATCAACTTCCTGCTTCTCAAATGCTTTTCTTCAAAATCAGTCAAGATCTTTTTCTTCTGCACCTTATCCAGCATAATGATCTCATCCAAAGTCAGGTCTTTGTTACGGGCAAGCATTCTGGCATATTCCATGTCAAGAATTTTTCCCGAAATAGTCACTTTGACTTTCCCGTCTGACAAGTCATAGTCAGGCATAGGAAAAAACCGTTCTCGCTGGAAATAGAAAATCTTTTTTATTCCTCCACCTGCGGTATCTACCATTTTTAGATTAAA
>LJXT01000103.1 GCA_001314815.1 Algoriphagus marincola HL-49 | reverse complement strand
GGACCGATATTTTGTAGGAGTTTTTTGATGGGTGACAATTTTCCTTTTCGGAAAAATAGCCTTTTGGGTAGAATTTTTGTTATAGATTCATAAAATTCTTATTTACTCGATATTTCTATGAATTGGTTGAAAATTAGCTTCAAAATCGTTGCTGTCATTTTCTTGTCCTTTGTTTTTTTTCTGCTCCTTCTTTTTAGGAATGATATTCCAAAGGATGAAATTGTGGCGAAGTATAGTCTTCCGGAGTCCCATTTCATAGAAGTGGATGGAATAAATCTGCATGTTCGTTTTCTTGGAGAAGGTATTCCTGTTTTTTTGATTCATGGTAGTTTTTCTTCCTTACACACATGGGATCAATGGCAGCAAGAGCTCAGTCCCTATTTCATGACTATTTCCGTGGATCTTCCAGGGCATGGATTGACAGGGCCTGATGAATTGCAGCGGTACTCCATCATGGATTACAGCGAACTGATCCTTCTACTCGCAGATAAATTGAATCTTCCGAAGTTTCATATAGCAGGAAACTCAATGGGAGGAGCCGTAGCCATGCAAGTGGCGAGTACTAGGCCGGATCGGGTACTTTCTTTGAATCTTATCGACGCATCAGGAGCACCCAGACCTGAGCCGAGAAATATTGGATCAGGTTCAGATGCTAATTCAAGTCGAGGTGGTGGAGCTTGGATTTTTCAGTTAGCGGGTCATCCGGTTTTTTCTAAAGTCTTATTGAAATGCACCCCCAAGTTTCTTTTTGCGATGAACCTAAAACAAGTCTATGGGGATGAAGAAAAAATCCCCAAAGAAGCCGTAGATCGATATTTTGAGCTGATGCTTTCGGAGGGAAATCGGCAGGCAACACTGGATAGACTTCGATCTCCGCGGAATTCTGATATTGATTTTAAGCGCCTTACCATGCCTACATTGATCATTTGGGGCAAAAAGGATACTTGGATTCCCGTAACCCAAGCATATCTTCTGGAAAAAGCCATTCCAGGATCTTCTCTGGTAATCTTTGATGAGGCTGGCCATGTGCCTATGGAAGAAATCCCGACAGAGACTGTCTCAAAATACCTTTCCTTTTTGGGAGTTGAGATCAGGCCCAAGTACCTTGATGAGCCAAATATCCTCACTTATGCCTACTGATTATTTATTGATCCTTGTTCTTCTTTTTCAACTTCTAATTTTCATTTTTTTGATCTGGTCGCGTTATTCAGGCTCGAAAAATGACGTCTTTCGACAGCTAAAAGAAGAGGTGAATCAAAGCCTTTTGGAAGGAAGAAAAGAAAATCGGCAAGATCTACTTGCCCAATTTAGATTGGTATTTGATTCACTTAGGTCGACTTCCCGAGATCAACAGGAATCGATCAAAAATTTTGCGGAGGTTTTCAGGCAAAATATCAAAGACCTGAATGCATTACAAAAGGAAAAGTTGGAATCCATCCATCAGCGACAGGAAGAATTGCAAAAAAGCACAGAATTGAAACTTGAGAGAATCCGTGAAACTGTGGATGAAAAACTTCAAAAGACATTGGAAGCCCGGCTTGGGCATTCTTTTGAATTGGTGTCAAAGCAGCTTCAGGCGGTTCAAAAAGGACTTGGCGAGATGCAGCATTTAGCAAATGGAGTAGGAGACCTGAAGCGGGTGCTAAGTAATGTCAAAAGCCGTGGAGTGCTGGGAGAGTATCAACTTCAAGCTTTATTGGAAAATATGCTTTCACCAGAGCAGTATCTGAACAATGCTTCACTGGGAAAAGGTAATCGGGAGCGGGTCGAGTTTGCGGTGAAGATGCCTGGAAATGAGGAACCGGTTTTACTCCCAATTGATGCTAAATTTCCTCAGGAATCCTATCTGCGATTAGTGGATGCATACGATAGTGGCAATGTTTCTGAAGTAGAGTATTATCGTGCTGAATTGGTCAGAGCGATTAAGAAATCGGCTTTGGACATTAAATCCAAGTATTTAAATCCACCTTACACGACTGATTTTGCTATTTTATTTCTCCCTGTGGAGAGTCTTTATGCAGAAGTGCTCAGACATCCCGGTCTCGCACAAGAAATCCAACAAGAGTACAAAGTTTTGGTGACAGGTCCTACCACGCTCTCAGCCATTTTGAATAGTCTGCAGATGGGTTTCAAGACTTTGGCTATTCAACAGCGAAGTTCCGAGGTTTGGCAGATTTTGGGTGCTGTGAAAACTGAATTCTCCAAGTTTGGAACACTCATCGAGCGCACGCAGAAGAAACTTCAGGAGGCGAATGATGATTTGGATAAGCTAGTCGGAGTTCGGACCCGTGTGATTCAGCGGAAACTCAAGGATGTACAAGAGATACCGCAGGAGGATAGTAACAGGCTATTAAAAGAATCAGAATAGTTTACCTATTTCAGTTTATTTCGCTCTATAGTCCAATTCTTCAAATTTTTCTCCTATTTCCTGATTACCATGTAGAAAGCTATTAACTTTGCCGTCAGTTTTATCACCAGAACCAATTCTATGGGGATGCACATCGTCATTGCTGGAGCGGGGGACATGGGTTACCACCTTGCCGAGCAATTGAGTTATGACAATAAGGATATCACACTGATTGATACAGAGCGAGAAGTACTGGATTATGTTTCTTCGAAGCTTGATGTCTTGACGGTGATGGGGGATGCGACCTCTATTGATGTTCTTCAACGAGCCAATGTCTCGAATGCCAGCATGCTTTTGGCAGTCACTACTTCGGAAAAAACGAATATCGTAGCCGCTGTTTTAGCAAAGCAACTAGGAGCCAAAATGGTCATGGCTAGAGTAAGAAATCACTCTTACCAAAGCAGCGAGAATATTCAATTTTTTCATAATCTAGGAATAGACAACCTGATTTCTCCTACCATGCTTTGCAGTAAGGAGATCTTCAATATGATTCAGAACTCCAGTTTTACGGAGGTCTTTGACTTTGAAGGTGGAAAGCTAAATATCGTAGGTGTAACATTGGATGAATCTAATCCGCTTGTAAATCAGCGGATTATGGATATGAGTTCCAATCCGATTTTTGAGGATATTCGGATTATTGCCATTCTTCGAGATCAGAAAACTATCATCCCGCGGGGAAGTAATATCATCCGGAATCATGATCACGTGTTTTTTATTTCTACCAAAAAACACACCGAGAGTATCCTTGAGCTGATCGGTCAAAAGAAAAGAGAAGTCAAGAATATCATGATTATCGGTGGGGATGATATGGCTTTGACCACCGCCCTGCGGCTTGAAGATCATTTTAGAGTTACCCTGGTCAATAGAGATAAGGAACGGTGCAAGTGGCTAGCAGAGCAACTTCCCAATACGCTGATAATCAATGGTGATTATAAAAATATTGAATTGCTGATCGAAGAAGGCTTGGAGCAGATGGATGCTTTTTTGGCTTTGACTGAGTCTTCTGAGACTAATATTATCACCAGTCTTTCTGCAAAGAATCATGGCGTGTATAAGACTATCGCTCACGTCGATACTCGGGAGTATATTCATATTTCGCATAGCATTGGAGTTGATTCTTTGATCAATAAAAAATTGGTAGCTGCAAATGAGATATCCCGATACCTCAGAAAAGGAACCGTTGAAGCTGTTTCGGGGATTTATGGAGTAGATGCTGAGTTTATTCAGTATTCAGTTTCTAAAATCAACCGCTTGACCAAATATCCACTGAAAGATCTTCATTTTCCGAATACGGCAATCGTTGCAGGAGTTATTCGAGGAGAAGAGGTATTTATTCCAGATGGTGAATTTCAACTGCAATTAAATGATAAAGCAATCGTATTGGCACTTCCACAAGCGAAGAATTCATTAGAAAAACTTTTTCACTAGTATGATTCATCATCGGGAAATTGCCAAAATCATGGGAGCTTTATTGGTGCTTATTGCGCTCTTGATGCTTCCTGCGGTTGGTTTTTCATGGTATTATGATGAAAATCCTTGGCCACTCCTTATTTCCTTGGGGATTTCAGGATTCGTCGGAGCTGTTCTGTTTTTGTCCTTTTCCAAGCAAGATCAAAATATCAGAAAGCGAGAGGGTTACCTGATTGTGGCCCTGAGTTGGATATTTATGAGTCTTTTTGGGATGTTGCCTTACATTCTGAGTCATCAAATACCGACTTTTGAAGATGCGATTTTTGAAACGGTTTCGGGTCTGACGACTACTGGGGCCACTATTTTGACTGATATCGAAGTCATGCCCAAAGGGATTCTCTTCTGGCGGAGTATGACACAGTGGATTGGTGGATTGGGCATCATCGTATTGACGGTAGCCATTTTCCCGCTTTTGGGAATCGGTGGGATTGAGCTATTTGTAGCTGAATCACCTGGACCCACTTCTGATAAAGTGCACCCAAGAATTTCTGAAACGGCAAAGAGGCTTTGGTATGTGTATGTTGGCTTGACTTTGGCTGCTACCTTGTTGTACTGGGTTGGGGGAATGACCTTTTTTGACGCGATTAATCATGGGCTGACTACACTTGCCACAGGTGGTTTTTCGACCAAAAATGCCTCGATGGCTCATTTTGATTCAGCTTTCATTCAATATGTGGCCATATTCTTTATGTTTTTGGCAGGAACCAACTTTACGGTAATTTATTTTGGTTTGATGGGTAAACTGCGTCGTGTCTTGGGAAGTGATGAATTTAAGGCGTATGCCATCGCTTTGGTAGGACTTGCGATTATTCTTTTTTACCCAATTTCAGCAAGTACTGGAATAGATTATGAATTAGCTTTTCGAAAGTCTCTTTTTCAAGTCGTTTCGCTGGTGACTACCACCGGCTATGTGACTGACGATTATACACAGTATGGTCAAGGGACAACATTTATTTTCTTTATGCTCCTTTTTCTGGGCGGTTCAGCCGGTTCTACTGCTGGTGGGATTAAGTTTGTCCGACACCTTACGTTTATTAAAAATTCCTGGTTGGAATTTAAAAGACTGATCCACCCGCGGGCAGTGGTACCACTCGTTATTAATGGAGATCGTGTAACGGGTAGGATTATCACTCATATCATGAACTTCCTATTGATCTATCTTTTGACTTTCGTACTAGGTTCTTTAGCACTTTCGCTGATGGGTTATGATTTGGCAACCTCTCTTGGTGCAGTAGCTACAAGTCTTGGAAATGTAGGACCTGCAATCGGTAATGTCGGGCCTGTAGATAATTTTGCCTTTTTCTCACCTTTGGCAAAAGTCTTTTTAGCATTCATCATGCTTTTGGGGAGGCTTGAACTTTTTACTATCCTAATTTTATTTACCCCCTTTTTCTGGAGAACGAATTAATCCTGAATTTCGAATTGCGCTTGAATTTTAGCGATTCGATCTTCCAAACTTTCTGAGGAGAGAGTGGTACGACTGAGCCGATCCACCATGATGGGAAAGGAAAAGGGCGTAAACTGTACAGGACAGCGAATGTCGATTCTTTTGCGGTTGATTTTTTGGATGGCCTTCACAAACTTTTCCTGCTCCATTTGCTGATTCAAAGCCTCTTTTTGAGCCTGCTTGAGAAGTAAGTTCTCCGGATCATATTGCTCAAAAACCTGAAAAAGTAAGCTGGAATTAGACTGAATATGCTTGAAAGTAGCTTGCTTGCCAGGGAAACCCTGAAAGACCAGGCCTGATATTCCTGCTATTTCCCGAAATTTCCTTCGCGACATTTCACTTTCATTGACACATAGCAAGGCATCCTCTTCCAGGTTTTTCAAGGTAAAAATATCCTCTTCCAAAATCTCTTCAATCGCGATGGGGCTATCACTGAGTAGCTCAAATCCATAGTCATTCATGGCCATATTGAAGGTGACAGGATAGCTGATGGAAATTCGATAGGCGATCATCGCACTCATCAACTCATGGATCATTCGTCCTTCAAACGGGTAGAAAAATAGGTGGTAACCCTGTTTACTCTGAAAAGACTCAATCAATAAAGTATCCGGGTCTGGAACTACAGAAAGCTTGCTTTGCAGATCGAGAATAGGGGCTATCTGCCGGACTTCCTCTGATTTCATCAGTCCTCGATTGTATTCTTGAAGGATTTGAAGGATTTGATCGGCTAGCATGGAGGAAAGCGACATTCGAGCACCCATCCAACTCACCACATTCGTAGTCTTCTTCTCCGATACTTTTACAGTGGCAGTCAGATCTTTGATTTTCAATAATTCAAGTGACCTTCCTGCAAAAAAGAATCGATCGCCGATTTTCATTTTGGTGATAAAATACTCTTCGACCGTACCGAGGTAAGCACCATTTTTAAATTTGATTTTGATCATGGGTTCGGATACGATTGTTCCCATCGAAAGCCGATGCTTCATGGCTATCCGCTTATTTTTTACTTTGTAAAGCCCATCCTCATCAAGGATTACTTTCAAAAAATCTTCATAGCTGCTGAGTGAATCGCCTCCCTGTGTAATAAACCGGATGACCCATTCCATTTCCTCCGAACTCAAATCTTTGAAAGAGAACGTGTTTTTCACCATGGGATAAACGTCTTCCTTTCGGAATCCCACACCGACTGCAAGCGTCACCAAAAACTGGATTAAAACGTCGTAAGGCATTTCCGGAGGGAATTGAGATTCCAAACTTTCAGACTCGATAGCATTTCTCAAGGCAGCTGCCTCAATCAATTCCAGTGAATTTGTTGGGACAAAAAAGATTTCCGAAGGGAGCCCTGGCTGATGTCCAGCTCTTCCGGCGCGCTGAATAAACCTTGCCACACCCTTAGGGCTACCCACCTGAATGACCCGATCTACCGGCCTAAAATCGACCCCTAAGTCTAAACTTGAGGTACAAACGACCAACTTCAACCGACCTTCATGGAGGGAGTCTTCTACCCAAGCCCGGACTTTCATGTCTAGCGAACCGTGGTGCATAGCGATCCATCCAGCCCAATCGGGTCTGGCCTCTAAAAGCTTTTGATACCAAATCTCGGTTTGTGATCGGGTATTGGTGAATAGCAAAACCGTCCGTCCTGCTTCAATGATGGGAATGACCTGCTCCATCATCCGAATGCCCAAATGTCCTGACCAAGGATATTTCTCGATTTCTGGAGGAAATATCGAGTTCAGAATAATGGGTTTATCGATTTCAGCTTTTACCAAATGAATGGGAAGCTTAGTACCCAAAAGTGCTTTGGCAGCTTCCTCCATATTTCCAATAGTGGCCGAAATGCCCCAGCGTCGAAAAGTATGCTTACAAATGGATTGGATGTACTCCAGACCTAATTGAACCTGGACGCCACGTTTATTTCCAACCAACTCATGCCATTCATCCACCACCACGCTCTGAAGGTTTTTGAAAAGCTTTTCATGATCCTTTTGAGCAATCAGGATATGTAGGGTCTCGGGAGTAGTGATCAATACTTCCGGTGGTTTCCGCTTGAGTGCAGCTCGGGTTTTGGCATCGGTATCTCCATTCCTCACAGCTACCTGCCAAGGTAAATCCATCGCATAGCAGACCTCCTGCATGGCTTTTTGGATATCTTGAGACAAAGCGCGGAGTGGAGTCATCCAAATGAGTTGAAGCCCATTGTTCCTTTTGCTTTTCCAGTCCTTAGGGTTCTTTCGGATGAAATCCAAAATGACAGCAAACCAAAGTGCAAAAGTTTTACCTGACCCTGTAGGCGCATTGAGTAGACCCGATTTGCCATCGAGGTAGTCCTTCCAGGTCGTTTTCTGGAATTCAAAGGCTTCCCAATTTTTAGCTCGGAAGTATGCTAATGCTGGTTCTAGGTTTTTATCCTCCATATAGGTCAAGTAGGGATCGGAGTTCTTGTAGTGTGTTGGCCTCTTCTTTTGATTTGTCTTTTCTCCACCTCAAAATTCGTGGAAACCGAAGTGCAATCCCGCTTTTGTGACGGGGACTGTCCTGAATTCCTTCGAAAGCAATTTCAAATACCAATTCCGGTTTGACCGTACGCACCGGGCCAAAGCGCTCTTTGGTGTTCTTTTTTACAAATTGATCCACTTCCCGCATTTCGGCGTCAGTTAACCCTGAGTAGGCTTTGGCAAAGGGGACTAATTGATCTCCATCCCAAACTGCAAAGGTATAATCACTGTATAAATCAGCTCTTCTTCCATGACCTTTTTGGGCATAAATCATCACCCCGTCAATGGTGAGCGGATCGATTTTCCACTTCCACCAATTACCTCGCTTTCGACCGGTCTCGTAGGGACTGTTTTTGTGCTTAAGCATCAGTCCTTCTGCGAAATGCGCACGAGAGTCTTCACGGATGATGGCTAATTTTTCCCAAGACTCAGTAGTCAAAGGGGCGGATAGTTCAAAATGACTGTGATCAACTTGAGCAAACAAAGATTCCAGCTTACTCCTTCTTGTTGACAGTGGCTTCTCTCGAAAATCTTTGCCTTCCCACTCCAAAAGGTCATAAGCCAAAAAGCTCACCGGTGCATCTTTCAAGATTTTCTTGGAGACATTTTTCCTTCCGATTCGAGTTTGAAGTAGAGAAAACGGTAGTGGTTGTCCCGATTGGAAAGCCAATATCTCTCCATCCAACACGGTTCCGCTTGGAAGTTGAAGGGCAAATTCTACCAACTCGGGAAATTTTTCATTGACCAGCTCCTCGCCCCGGCTCCAAATGAAAACTTCACCGTCTCGAGAGATGATCTGACCACGGATTCCATCCCATTTCCATTCAGCCTGCCATTCATCCAAAGATCCAAGTTCTTGAGGTTCTGATTCGAGTGGATGAGCTAAGAAAAATGGATAGGGTTTGGATAAATCCTGTTGATTTTGGCTTTGGTCAAAAAGCTCCTGGAAGCTGATTTTCTCCGGATCCCAATTCCCCATTAGGGCATAAGCAATTTCGGATTTTTTCCGGTTGAGGTAATTTGCCAGCGCTTGCGTGATTAGGTTTTGGCTGACGCCGATTCGGAAACCTCCGGTGATAATTTTATTGAAAACAAAGCGCTCTATTCGATCCAGCCGACTCCAAGAGTCGATTAGAAATGCTTTTTTATCTTCATCATCGAGTCCTTTAAGATTCTGTAGTTTTTGAATCCAGGCACTCAGGTCCAGCTCATGGGTCTGGGTAGGAAGGGGGAGTAAGAGTGATATCGTTTCGGCTAGATCTCCAACAGTATGATAGCATTCTTCGAAAAGCCAATCCGGGATTGCAGACATTTCCATGCACCATTCGCGGAGCTGCTTGGTGGCGATTTGCCTTTTAGGTCTTCGATGCGTGAAAATCGCAATGGCCCAAACTTTGTCTGAATCCGAAGCGGTGTGAAAAAATTGACTCAATGCAGCCAATTTATCCTTGGTCTTATTGGATTGGTCTAGGTGGGTGATCAAGCTGGCAAAATGCTTCATTCTTTACAGAACTGTATTTTAGTGACTTAAGGCACAAGAGAAAAGGTGAAAATCGATAATTTTATTTCGAAAATGAACAGGTTTTGTAAATCTGACGTTTTAGCCATGAAAACTGAACAAGCATGAAAAAGTTACTTCTGAGTATAATGATAATAGGTTTGGGCTTTGCCTGTAGTGATCCCGAGCCAGATACCTACACGGGAAAAGTCGCTGAATACGAATTATATAAGTCTTCAGACTTTGATTTTAATGGCACCTTGACCGTCAAAGAACTGGTAGGAGGAAAGCTGGAACTGAGTATTATCCTAGATGGTGCAAATAGCGATTCCAATGTAAGTTACCCCGCACACCTTCATTTCGGAAACTATCAATTGCAGGATGCTCCGATTGCCTTTGTACTGAATTCTGTCCCTGCAAATTCACTTCAAAGCGTGACCGTTCTTGAGCAATTATCTGATGGATCTAGATTGAGTTTTGAGGATTTTGCGCTATTCGATGGGCATGTAAAAATCCACTTAGCGAATGATGGACCAGATTATGAAGTTATCTTGGTAGCGGGTGATATTGGTTTAGCTGCTGAGCAGTCTGTATTCGATCCCTCCAAAATGGCCGTATGCGGTAAGGATTTTTAATAGTGTCAATGACATTTTGAAAAGCACCTCAAAAGGGTGCTTTTTTTATTTTAATGAAAATCTCATCCTATGGAAAATCTGGGATGAATTTATAGGATTTATGTTTTTTAAATCGCCTTCCGAACCACCACATGAGTGTAGGAGTTGAGGTTCGAACCGATTGATTTTCTGAGAATTCCCGCTCTTCGGAATTAGCAATCCCAAAGCTGTATCCTAGGATCTTCGATCCAAATTTCCCGATCTTCAGCAAGACCAAGAAGCTTGATGTAGTCTAATAGGCTCGCAAAAAAGAATCCCATGCTCAAGGGTTTCACCTTCTTTTTGTCCTTTTGGCTTAGCCCAAAAGAACGAAAAGCCCAAGGCATGGATCTTTTTTATCATTCTTGGGAATGATTTTTTGTCACTTGCTTCGCCCTAAAAATAAGTGGATCTCCGAGCAAAGCTCGCAGCTAACTTATTTTCATAACGGGCTCCACTCGCTCCAAAAACCAAAAATATCAGATGCCGGACTCCAAGCGATATCCTGTCCTCATTTTGCAGTGCCTTGGGGTACGAATTATCCCTAGACCGGGGTTTCAACTCCTTCTAGCTGTAGAATTACATGGTTAAGACTAGGCGTAGGTGTAACTATAAGGCAGTCAGCTTTTCCAATTTATCGGAATATGCCTTTAATCAAACGCAGTCTAAGAAAGAAGATGCTATGTCTGAGGTGAGTTTAAAAAAAATTCAAAATCGAAATTTGTGGTGCATGAAAAACAATTGCTTTGCTCCTAAAACCTTGCACCAGCTGAGAAAAATCCTTAAGAAAAAAATAGGCTCATCTTTCATAGTAATAGTTTTTGAACAATTATAGCGGTTTTCAGCAAGCCCTATTTAGAAATACTTTCCTGATACTCCAAGGGGGTCATTTGATAGGATTCTTTGAAGCATTTGATGAAATAAGAAGGAGAGTTAAATCCCACAGAATAAGCGATTTCAGCTACCGTTTCATCAGTTTTTTCAAGTTTTTGAATCGCTTTGCGAAGACGTTGATCCCGGATAAATGCCGAAGTAGACAATCCTGTCAATGCAGTAAGTTTTCGGTGAAGTTGCATTCGGCTCATGCCTAGCTTTTGACAGAAATCATCGACCGAGAAGTCTGTTTCCATAAAATCTGAATCGACGATTTCCTGGATTTTTTCGAGAAACTTTTCATCTGTGGAACTGACTGCTATTTCCTTTGGAGAAATGAAGGCTCCCTGCGAATAGCGGATTCTTAGTCGGTTTCGTAGCTCGATCAGTTTTTCGATTCGGATTGCCAATTGACGGGATGAAAAGGGCTTTTGGATGTAATCGTCCGCTCCCAATTCTAAACCCATAAGTTGAGTTTCTTCTTCGATTTTCGCGGTCAACAGAATGATGGGGATATGGGAGGTTTTCTCGTTTGTTTTAAGCTCCTTGCAGAGCGCGAGCCCATCCACCTCTGGCATCATGATGTCGGATAAAATCAAGTCGGGGATATGCTTGTAAGCTTCATAAATGCCCTCTTTGCCATCGGCAGCTTCGACGATGCGGTAGGAATGACTGAGTTCTTTTACCAGGAAATTCCGCAGACTTTTATTGTCTTCTACGATCAGAATTTTTGGTGCCTGATCATCCAGCTTGTATTCGGTCTCGGCAGTTTTGATTCCTTCCGTTTCCCATTCCTCTTCATCTACCACTTCGGAGGGATGAAAGGAGTATTTGTCGAGGGAAAATTCCATTTCCATGCTATGGATTCCATTTTTCCCATGGCCGAAGCTAAATGAGCCATGGTGAGAAAGAATCAGTTTTTCGATCAATTTTAGTTTCAAATCAGGATCCGAAACTTCATTTTCAGAGGCTTGGTTTTCTTTCTTTCTTAGGTTGGTCAAAAGACTAGTGGATCTTTTGGGAGTATAACTGACATGAAACTTTACTCCTTGATTTTTGGGTATCGCGTCAAAACCAATCCTACTATTGGGCGATGCTTCCTGAATTACAAAGTGAATCAAGTTTTCGAGAATTCGCTCCATTTGATCCGAATCAAACCAAACCTCAGTAATCAGCGGAATGGTGGATTGAATCGTGAGATTTTTCTTGGTGCTGAGGTAATAAAAATTGACCAGGACCGATTGGATTAAAAGCCCGAGATTACTTTTTCTGATTTTGAGGGATGTTTTTTCTGCAGTGATTTTACGAATAGAAAGGATTTTGTCGATAACGACCAAAAGCTTTTTAGCATTGTCTTGAATCAGATTCAACTGGGATTTTTGGATAGGGTTTTCACACTCCTGAATTAACCGTTCGGTTGGTCCCATGATCAAGGTTAGCGGAGTCCGCAATTCGTGGGAAATATTACTGAAAAATGCCGATTTTAACTGGTCGATTTCCTTGAGCCGTAGTGCCTCATGGTTTTTTATTTCCAATTTGTAGTTCATCGCCCAGCGCCATTTGAGGTATTGATAAACCAGGATAGAAAGTCCAGCGAAAAGAAGTAAATAACCAATTTTTGCCACTAGAGATTGATACCAGGCAGGCGAAATCGAAAATGCGTAAGTGATTGGTGTTTCATTCCAAATGCCATCATAATTGCTCCCTTTGAATTGAAATTCATAGTCTCCGGGGTCCAAATTGGTATAGGTCACCGCATTATTTCCCAATTGGGTTTTCCATTCTTCCTGATAGCCGAGAAGCCGATATTGATATTGGTTTTTTTTGGGATCTGAGAAAATTAAACTCGAAAAATGAAAAGTCAAATTGTTTTCAGAAGGTCGAAAATGTTTATCGGTTTCTGGTGTATAATCTATCTTGCCATTAGAGATTTTGGTGAGTGCCACTTTTGGTACGCTCGGATTTTTCCGGATTTCTTCTCCTTTGAAATGAAGTATCCGATCAAAACCTCCGAAGAATATTCCAAGGGTGGGGTCTGAGGTAAATGCCCCCGGATTAAAGGGAGAAGATAAATCCTCAGATTTGGTGTAATTTAAAATAGAAATGGAATTTTTTGGTTCTAGTTCAATAGAAGTAATTCCTCGGTCTGAGCTAATCCAAATCTTACCCGCTTGATCCGCAGTAATTCCATGAATTTGAACATCTTCAAACTCACTCAATTCAGGGGCTTTTATCCAGGTATTGTTGGCTAGGTTCAGTAGCTTAATCCCTTGATTACTCGTTCCCACCCAAAGGTTTTGGGTTTCATCCTTATACAAAGTGGTTATTCTTTTGGGTGCTGAGATCGAATCATGCAGCGCTTCGAATTCATCAGTGGCAGTATTTAGCTCAATCAATCCTTTGGTCTTGGTAGCCACTATAAATTTATCCTTGCTTAATTGGACCAAGTCGATGATATGATTGTCAGGAAATGGCTTTGGGACATTTCCGCGATGCTTATATGATTTTACTATCCCGGTGTTGGAGTCAAACTGAATCAGACCTTCGTTTCGAGTGCATAACCAAAAGCGCCTCTGTTCGTCTTTGAAGATGCGAAGAATCTGACTTGGCGGTAGCGCTGGCTGAGAATTTTCGTCAAAATGCCGAATTGTGTTTTCTTTAATATTAAAAACGCTCAGTCCGTTATTTTGATAGCCAATCCAGATTTCATCTTCGATTCCCCCAAGACTTAACACTCTATCTTCTTTTAATTTTACGGGGCTGTCAGAAGATGAAGTGTAGGTATTCCAACTTTTGGAAAACATTTCATGAAGAATTAAGCCATTTCCCGCACTTCCCATCCAGAGCCTTTTTTTAGGATCTACATATACTGCCCGGATATTTTCTAGGTGAATGAAATCCGGTGCCTCATCATTGGATATCACCTGAAATTTGTCTAGGTAAGGATCAAAGTAATTCAATCCCGCTCCAAGTGTCCCCAGCCAAGTCGTACCAGAGTAATCATGGTACAAGGACGCAATGTCATTTGCTTTGATAGAATTGGTATCGGTTTTTTCATGACGGAAGTATTCTAATTTTTCCTGAGTTAAGTCATACCTGAATACCCCCAAACCATAAGTAGTGACCCAAAGCTTGTTTTTCTTATTTAATTTAAGGTCCAGAACTGGAGAGTTTATTTTAACTTTTGAGGTCAATGAACCGACAGGTTTTAAGGTCTCTGATGAATCAAAAGTAAAAACGCCATCTTGGAACGTCCCGATCCAAAGCCGGCCTTCCGGATCTATGGATGCCGTGCTAAAGACAAATGAATCTGCTTCGGACTGTGTATATAAAGACTTGAATTCCTTACTGTCTATATTGATTTTTCCAATTTGACCTTTGAATAGAATGAAAAATTCTTGGGGCTTTTTTGGATTTTTGAAAAGGCCGATAATTTCCTGATCAGGTCTTGCCAAAATCAATTCCTTGGTTTTTTCATCCGGATGATAACTAAAAAGCTGACCACTTAATGTACCAAAGAGGATATTTCCCGATGGAGTTTCTGCCATGGAAGTGACCGAATTGATATTGGGTATGGTGATGAATTGATTTTTTTCTTTATCGAAGAAATTGGGGTGAAGGGATCCTGCGATGGTCCAAATCCCATTTTTTGAATCGATCATCAAACTGCTTTTGAGAAAAAGATCGCGATCGAGAAGGAAGTTGAATTGGTAGGGATAGGTTTTGATTTCATAGCCGTCGTACCGGCTTAATCCTTTTTCAGTGATGATCCAGAGAAATCCATCCTGATCTTGCTCCAGGTCCAAAATCCGGTTGTTGGTCATCCCATCAGGCATCCAAACCTGATGAAATTTTGGGTTTTCCTGAGAATAAACAGGGTAAAAATGGAGGCTCCCAACAAAAATAAGAAAGCAGATAAAAGCTATTTTTTTCATGGTTTTCTAGTTCATGAAAATGAAATTATCATTTGATCTGATCTGAGATTGGATATGTATCAGATTCTTTGTAATCGGCTGTTTTTGGTTTAAGCCAAATAATGATTGCTTTTTTAGGAAAAAAATTATGTAATCTTTGTTTTAAACTTCTCTATTTTAGATAAATAACTGTATTTTAGATTTTCCTTTTCAGCTTATTGTTTAGATAAATCAGTATTTTATGATTAGAGTTGCCATTTTGGATGATGAATCAAAATCTATCCGATCGCTAGTTTATGAGTTGGAACAGTTTGAAGACCGGGTGGAGATCGTCGCCCAATATACCTCGGTTGAGGAGGCTTTTGAGCAGCTGTCAGATAATCAACTGGACTGTCTTTTTTTGGATATCGAAATGCCCGGAATGGATGGTTTCCGATTTTTGGAGAAATTGCCAGCCAAGACCTTTGAAATCGTTTTTGTGACGGCCTATTCAGAATATGCGATTCAGGCCATACGGGAGCGGGCTTTTGATTATTTGCTCAAACCTGTCGATGGGGAGGATTTGGATCGAGTATTGACCAAATTGGAATTCCAAAAATCAAGTTTGATTGCATCCCCAAATAAGAATAGAGTGATATTAAATACTGATCAGGAAATGCATGTAGTAGATCCT
>LJXT01000102.1 GCA_001314815.1 Algoriphagus marincola HL-49 | reverse complement strand
CGTAGCGATGACCGAGCAACTCGCCTCCAAACTCCGCCAAAAAAGCCAACTCACCGCCTGCGTGAGTGTAAAGATCCGCTATTCAGACTTTGAGACCCATACCATGCAGCAGCGGATTCCCTACACGTCGGCAGATCATAGCATCCTGCCTGTGGTGAAGGAGCTTTTCCGCAAACTCTACAGCCGCCGACTGCTCATCCGACTGATCGGAGTGCGCTTCAGTAGCCTGGTCTATGGCAATTATCAAATCAAGCTCTTCGAAGACAGCCAAGAGCAGATCAACCTCTACCAAGCCCTAGACCGGCTCAATGTCAAGTACGGCGACAAAACCGTCTGCCGGGCTGTCGCCATGGGTGTAGGAAGACGGCGGTTTAATCCTTTTAATGGGATGGAGGTGTGAAAAAGGATTTGTAATTTATCAATCAAGGCATGGGGATTTTTACAGTTTAGGAACCTGATTCCTAAATTGTAAAATATCACTCAGCCAAATCCAAAAAGTCTAAATCCTCGATTATAACCGAAAATAAACATGCAAATTTTCGATTACGATCGAGAAAAGTCACTTTTGGATTAGGCATTCAAGATAGTTTTCTCGATGAACCACCTGAAATTCTGTTTCAGGATAGGCTTCAGCAAAACCCAAGGGAAGCCTTGCCCTTCGTTCAGGGTTCCATTTTGCCTCAAAAGCATAAAGTTTCCCTCCCCTTTCTTCCAGCCAGTCCAATTCCTTTCCCGTTGTAGTCCTCCAGAAATACACATTGGTGAATATTCGGTGATAGGCCAAATACTTCATACGCTCGCTTATGATGAAGTTTTCCCAAAGTGCTCCCACATCCGCACGAAGTGCTACCGAATTGAAATTATTAATAATGGCATTTCGGATGCCATTATCCCAAAAGTAAATCTTACGGCTTTTCTTGATTTCCCTTCGCATGTTCCGGCTGAACGAATTCAATCGAAAGATCACAAATGCCTTTTCCAGCAAGTCCAAGTACTTTTCGGCGGTTTCCTTATCAATCCCGATGGTATTCCCCAAGTCATTGTAGGTGACCTCCGAGCCCACTTGCAAAGCCAAGGCGAGCAGTAGCTTTTGAAGAATTGCGGGTTTTCGAACCTCTTCCAGACTCAGCAAATCTTTGTACAAGTAACTGCTAGTAATCTCTCCCAAAGCCTCTTGCGCATCGGCAGGATAATTGATCACCTCCGGATAAAACCCATAGATAAGTCGATCTTCTAAAAGCCGTTTTTCCTCACGCTCGGAAGTATGTCTGCACAATTCTTCCGTGGAAAATGGATACAGCTGAAATTCTCGCTTTCGTCCAGTGAGCGGTTCATTGATCGTATTGGCTAGGTCCAAAGCAGAGGAACCGGATGCGATCACCTGCACTTCCGGAAAATTGTCGGTGAGCAATTTTAAGGTTAGTCCAATATTTCGAACTCGCTGGGCTTCATCAATAAATACAAGCTTCCGATCTCCGATCAAAGATTGAAGGGAAGTCATCGTCGCCTCCTGCAAACTCAGCCGGTCGTCTGGATTATCGCAATTCAACCACAAATCTGCTATGTTCAGCTGTTTTAAAAGTTGACGCATGAGCGTAGTTTTCCCAACTTGACGTGGACCCACGACCAGTAAAAGCTTTCCTTGATGGATTCGTTTGAGCAGTTCTGTCTCAATGATTCGATGGATCATGAATCAAAAATATGCATTTTATCGATCGTAACCGAAAATAAACATATAATTCTTCGATTACGATCGAGAAATAACAAATTATCGATCAAAAAGAATTGACTCCTACTCTACGAATACTGTTGCTTTTTCCCCTTTTTCAAGATTGATGTTACCGATTTTACTCGGAATGCTCAGCCAAGCCCGATCTTTGATACTTCCCGTCAGTTCTCCGATCGTTCCCTTGAGAAATAGCTGTCCATTACGAAAATCTATCGTCACCTGATCGAGTTTACTTAAGCGCAATTCGTGCTCAGGGCTTTGAAAAGCCAAAGAATCCATAGTCAGATTCTCCAAGATCACCTCACTCTCATCCATGACTAGAATCTGACTGAGGTTTCTCACTTTCAGCATAAAACTCCCATTGGATGCTTGCTGCAGCTGATCGATGTACAGGGTATCTTGGCTAACCCTGTAGTTTTGAACAGGTGCCGTTTTGGGAGGCTTTACATCGCCGCCATGTATCGAAAAATACTCCAAGTAGCTTGAATCTGCTTTTACTATTCTTAAGTAGCTTGTGTTCTTTATTTTCACTACAGAAATATCATCTATTTCAAATTTCTCAGACCGAACTTCACCTCCGAATGAAATGCCACCTTGGGGCGTCATAGCGAAAGAAATAACCAGGGTGATTATCAAGGTAACCCATAAAAAACTGAGATACCCGAAGATTAATTTATTGCTCCTTTTCATTTTTAGTATCATTTAAGTGGATAACTGCAAGAAGTGATTCTAGATCTTCTGAATTAAGATTTAAGACTTGAATCTGATGAATAATGGGAGGTAGAACCTCCGAAAAGAATTCTTTTCGCTGAATGCTCAGCAGAGTTGATTTGGCTCCCGTAGATACAAAAAAGCCTATGCCACGCTTATTCTCCAGAATCCCCTCCTCCTCCATCAGCGCATAGCTACGCATGACCGTGTTTCGATTCACCTCGATATCTGCAGCCAGTTCCCGAACAGATGGAATTTTGTCTCCAGGTTGTAAATTACCGGTGAGTATCTGATCCACCATCCAATCCCGGATCTGCAGAAAGATATTTTTATGTTCACTGAAGTCCATCTTATACCTGCTTTTCGGTCAGTTTGAAATAGGCCACCACATAGGATAAAATCACCGCTAACCATATCCAGATAGCAGCCATGATGATAATCAAAGGAGTTTCAGGAAGTATTTCAGGCTTATCAACATTGAGGATTTCAAATTTCACCTGCTCATTGACGGTTATAGTTTCTGGAAACATAATCCATGATAGTGCGATAGAAGTCGCACTGATTGCCAAGTAGACCACAATAAAGCTGAATGGCATCCCGATAAAATTATACTTTCCAAAAATCAAGCTTCCCGCCCAAATCAAAGATGGAATCAGAGCAAAAAGACCTAATAGAATCAGCTTTATAAAGAATAACTGCTCTCCGAAATCTTCTATCAGCCAGAACTCCTTCCATTCCAAAATCCCTATATAATCTATGGTGACATTTGTAAAGAAAAGCGGACCAAACAATTGGAATAAGCCCAAACCTAAATTAGAAGCTACCCAAAAAATAATGGGATAAATGATGAACAAGCCGGCCATCTTAATTGAAAGCTCGACTATATATTTCTCTTCATTGCTTGCCGGCAGCATCAAATAGCTTTTTGCATTTTGAGCATTTCGCAGAGCTAGGAAGCTTTGTCCCACCCAAAGCAAACAAATGACAGAATACCCACTGAGAAATAGTCCATGAGCATAGCCAAATATATTTGAAGTTCTGTATGGTTCCTTAAACATATTCAGCATGCCAGCATTTGAAAATAGAATGACTCCAAACAGAATGCTAATAATCAGAAATATGCTTAGAATAAAAGCTAAATAATGCCCCTTATTTAACTTCCAACTATACCTGAGTAGCCAGCCCATTCTGGTCAAGCTGATTTTGTTAGCTGTTTTCATGTGTATATAATTTGTTTTTTAGTGGCCACATGGAATCTCGCATGCTTTACAATCATCCCAGTGTGTCTCGACTCGGAAATGCTCGATTTCATGCCGTCAAGGAATTAGTATTTGAAAGAAAAGAAGCTATTGAAATCCCTGAGGTGACCCCTTCGAAGAGTAATTCTAGGTTCACCACCGTTTGGGCTTGAGTAGTTCGCTCCTGAATGAATTGGACACCCAAGGCTGAAGATTGAGAAAAAATCGCATCGGGAACCGCTGATTGACTGATTCCAAAATGAAGCGAATCCGCCAGATCGCTAAGGTCTGCATCCAGTTTGATTTGGCCTTGGTCCAAAATCATCACCCGATCCAGTGTATTCTCCAAATCCCGAATCAAGTGCGTCGCAATTACTACTGTCTGATCTTCCCTAAGCACTGAAATCAGTTCCTTACGGAATGCAGATTTACCCGAAATATCCAGTCCATTGGTTGGCTCATCCAAGAGAATCAGGGAGCAACCCGAACTCAAGGCCATTGCCAATCCAGCTTTTTTCTGCTGACCGAAGGATAGGTTTTTAATCTTTTCCTGAGAATTGACTTCAAATCGATCTAGCAACCGTGAAAAAGTCTCCCCATCAAATCGGGGATAAAAAGGTTGTAAAATTTGCTGATACCGCTCAGCAGATAGGTGGCCGGGAAGATAATTTTCATCGGGAACGAAAAATACCTCCTGTAAAAAAGCACTCGCCCTTTCCTCGGGAGAAAAACCCAAAACAGACAGTTGGCCATTGTCTGGAAATAATAAGCCGGCCAGAATTCGAAGAAAGCTGGACTTGCCTGCGCCATTTTTACCAAGCATCCCGATAATATTCCCTGTGCTGCTTTCCCAATTTAACTGGGAAAAGAGTTGAGGCTTCTTTGGATAGGAAAAATCCAAATTTTGTACCTGAATCATAAGCAGTGTATTAGTGTCATAGTGTATTATGACACTAACATAAAGCAAAAAATTTTCTGTCAAATTTTTTAATTGATTTATTTTAAAAGTTAAATCTGCGACTGTGGCTAAACTTCCTATATCCTATTTCTCACCCACTCCAAGATCAACTTCAAGACCTCTTCTCTGTCCAAATCATTTAATAGCTCATGATAAGCGCCTTCAAAAGTCCGCATGGTCTTATCGCTAGCAGGCGAGCGGTCAAAGAGCAATTGAGAACCCTCAGGGTTGGTCAGCCGGTCTGCTGTCCCATGCATAATCAAAAAAGGAAAATCGAATTCACTCGCCTTGGTTTGTATAAATCGCATCATCTGTAGGAGTTCATATCCGGTTCGCACCGGGATTTTGTCCTGGTAAACCAAGGGATCGTTTTTGTACTTCTCCACTTCGTCAGGAATCCGGGAAACTCCCTCAATATCTAATGCCAAGGCTTTCAATTTTGGGGCGATTTTATTTAGAATTCCAGAAATCGCTACCAAAAGCGGCGAGGTACCGGCAGCTTCTTTGATAGCTGGAGCCGATAGAATAATGCCGCTTGTCTCGGGTTTAAACTTCAGCGCATAGGCTGCCGCCAATCCCCCACCCATGCTATGCCCAAATATAAAAGTTGGAACATCGGGTACATAGGCTTTCACTTTTCCATACAAGGCGTGAATATCTTCCAAATAAGTCTGATACGAATCATAATACGCACTGGGATTGGGGAGGTCTGACTTTCCATGTCCTCGCCCATCAAAAGTAAAGACTGCCACATCTAACTCCCCTAGCCCATTTACCAAGGATTCATATCTTCCGCTGTGCTCACCAAGACCATGAATGAGAAGTAGAGCCGCTTTGGGTTGATCTGGCATCCAGGCTTGAAGATAAAGTTTCACTCCATCTGGAGATTGGTAACTTGTTTCGAGATGATTCATGGGCTTCGTATTCAGAAATTGAAAAATACAAAATATTCGATCTCCTTTGGGAGAGAAGACGATTTAACATTTCGCCTTTTCAAAAAAATCTAAAAATACGAGCCAAAAAATACTGTTCGTATCGGCTACAAAAGCCATTTCTGTTCGAAATTGAGTATTTTTTTAATCCTGAAATTAGACCGATGGACAGGAAAAAAACCCTGAAATCATAAAAACCCCAAAAGCCGGAACCCAAAACTGTTTTCTGTAGTATCTGATGTTACTATGTCGCATTAAGGTTTTGCTGCTCATACGGAGAGTAAGGCTTTTCTTATAGTTTAGTTGATCAAGACATGGTGTAGAAAGCTCCTTCGGGAGCTTTCTTTTTTAATCTATAATCTGTTCAGAATTGTGATTTAATTTATAATGTTGAACAAATTCACCCTTTTTGTTTCTAGTAACTTTTTTGAATGAATAAAAAATTAACGGACTTTTACTTAAATTTCTTTCAAATGAGAAGACTAATCATATTTCTAATCCTTCTTGGATCTTTGAGTCATGCGGCTCAATCGCAGGAAATCCGAGTAAATACTTATGGGGGATACATTTTCAAGGATCAAGTAGACTCCTATTTTTCATCCTCTTCTTTCTATGATGGCGTCATCCAAGATGGCTTTCGATGGGGCTTAGGTTTTGAATACGTCATTCCTGATAAAGGAGGGCTCGAACTCCAGTACTTACGGCAGGATACCAATGCTCCTACTATTTATCAAAGTGGGAATATTTTCAATGGCGAGCTGCAATTAACAGACTTTGACTTAGGGCTAAATTGGATCATGCTTAATGGCACACGGTATTTTGTAGTCAATGAAAAAATCGAGCCATTCGGAGGAGTTGGAGTAGGGCTAGGAATCTTTTCGATCAAAAATCCAGACAATAATAATCAGCGAACTTCTACCAAATTCTCCTGGAATGTTCGCGGTGGATCAAACTTTTGGCTTTCACCGAAGGCAGCCATCAGACTGCAGGCATCCTTGTTTTCGGCCGTAGAAAGTGTAGGAGGTGGTTTTTATTTCGGGACGGGCGGTTCCAGTGCCGGACTCAATACCTATTCGACCAAGTATCAATTTGGTCTCGAAGGAGGGCTCGTATTCCGGATTCCATAATCTAATTTTAATTTCACTTATTTAATACCCTCTATTATGAAAAAGTTAATATTCTTTTTGACAGTTGGATTGTTTTATTCCGCAAGCATTCTAGCCCAATCAGTCGATGATGAAATCACCCTCATCCAAGCAGAATTTGGAATGGGAAAAAGACAACTTGTAGATGCAGTCATGGATCTTCCCGAGTCAGTAGCTCCGCTTTTTTGGACTGTCTACCAAGAATACGAAGCCGAGCGACAGCTTTTAAGCAGAGAAAGACTTTTGATCATCAATAATTACCTGGAAAACTATGATTCCATCACCGACGAGCTTGCTAATACACTCGCAAATGGAATCCTGAAAAATGACGCCGCACTTGCAAAGCTTCACGCTAGGTATTTTAAGCGATTCAAAAAAGCTACCTCAGCAAGAGATGCAGCAAAGTTTCTTCAATTGGATGATTATATCCACAATACCATTAGAAACTCAATTCAGCAAGAATTGCCTTTCATTGACGAATACTGAAAGTATTTATGATTGTTGACAACGAAAACAGTGTGCTGATTTTCTTCGCTTTCCCGTAGGAAATAGGGAAACCTGAAACTTGCAGAAATTGGACAACATTCCTTTTTTAGGCCCTTCTTTACTCCTTCTCGAAAGAATGCGAAAAAAAATATTAAAAACCACCAATCAAAAAACTCATTATGAAAAGATCTCTTTTACCCATCATCTTGATTACTCTACTCATCAGTGCATGCGGTACGAGCGTACGAATTTTAGGCTCATGGACAAACCCCTCCAAACCTACCACAGGATACGAGAGCGTTTTTGTCACTGCATTGACAAAGAATGTATTGGCTAGGCAGGCGGTAGAGAATGATCTAGAGCAATTGCTCAATTCCAAGGGAATAAAAGTCGTCGGCAGTTTTGAGGTAATTCCCCCCGGGTTTAAAGCAAGTGAGGCAAGAAAAGAAGAAGTACTGAATAAAATCCGGGACCTGGGCAGTGAAACCATTCTTACGGTCACACTTCTAGATCAGACTAATGAAACACGCTATGTACCGGGTACGACCATGTACACTCCTATGAGATACGGATATTATGGACGTTTTTGGCCTTACTACAACACGTATAGCCCACTCATGTACGAACCGGGCTATTACACCACCGACAAAAATTATTATTTAGAAGCAAATCTATACGATGCCAATACGGAGGAATTAATTTGGTCTACTCAATCTGAGACCACAAATCCTACATCACTTGAAGATTTTTCGACAGCATTTGCCAACTCCATTGTCAAGCAACTCATCAAGGATGGCATAATAGTAGAATAGAAAACTAGAAGCCTAAAAAAAGCTCCCAAATTTGGGAGCTTTTTTGCTTTATCAGGCGGCATTTCTAGCTGCATTAATGATTCCAAACATGCTTCGCAAAATCAACTTTTGCAAGGTTTTATCATCCTTGCCCTCTTCGAGCATGGTCTGAATCGCATATTGCTGAATGGTGATTAGAGGTAATACTATTCGCTCCCTAATGGAAATCGATGTGCGGCTAACCGGATTGTCTCTCATCAGCTCTTCCATCTCTGACACCTGCTTGATCGCAGCTATAGACCGCTGATATTCCTCGTACATGAGCTCCCAAAATTCACCATAATCCTTATTGTTTTTAAGGTAAGCGGTAGCTGGATAGAAGCATTTGTTCAGAGATTGCATAGAGTTACCGAGCAAAGTCCTGAAGAATAAACTGCGCTGATATAAATCTCTGAGCTCATCAATTCTTCCTTGACTTTCTAATTCAGAAATCGCCGCTCCTACACCGTAGAATCCTGGAATATTCTGCTTCATCTGAGCCCAAGATCCCACAAAAGGAATAGCTCTAAGGTCTTCAAACTTCAATCCATCTGATTTGCCTCGCTTCAAAGGCCTTGAACCAATATTGGTCATTCCAAAAAACTTCAAAGGGGTCACATGCTCTAAATAGGGCACAAACTTAGGATGGTTTTTGAACTGCTTATAGGCTTCATAGCCCCGATCAGCCAGCTCTGAAATGAGCACACGTTGGCTTTCTGAAAGGTTTCGCTCTTCATCTGAGTACAGGTGATTTTCAAGACCGGCACTTAGTAACTGCTCAAAATTATAGACACAAGAGGCCTGCTTTCCATAGTTGGCCGAGATGGTTTGACCCTGAATCGTCACTTGGATTTCAGCATTTTCTACCCGCTCTCCAAGGGAAGCGTAGAAATTATGCATATTACCACCTCCTCGAGCTGGCGGTCCACCACGACCGTCAAAAAAGACTACTTCGATGCCATTTTCCCGGGAAACCCGAGTCATTTCCTCTTTTGCTCTCAAGATGGACCAATTGGCCTTGAGATAGCCACCGTCTTTGGTTCCGTCCGAAAAGCCCAACATGATCGTTTGCTTATTTCCTCTGTGTTGAAGGTGTTTTTGATAGACAGGAAGTTTATAAAGGAAAGTCATGATTTCCGGTGCCGCTGCTAAGTCATCGACTGTTTCAAAAAGTGGCACAATATCCAAATTCATCCCTTTATCATCTGGGTCAAGACTAAGTTTAGTCAGTTGAAAAACCTCCAACAGATGTTTTACAGATTGACAGTTAGAAATGATGTATCGGTGCAAGGCATCAGGGCCATTTCTGTCCTGAATAGTGCCAATACTCTGAATGGACCGAAGCATTTCCTGATGAAATTCATCTTTGAACTTCTCAACTTGTGGCAGGGATTTTAATGATAGAATTTGGTCAATTTGATCCTTTTCATCTTCCTTCCAAGATTCACCCTCTATCTGCAAAAGCTCATCCCAAAGCCCATCATGTTTCCGGCTATCCTGCCGCATATCCATGTATGAAAAGTGAAAGCCAAAAATCCGAACCTTCAAGATGAATTCGTCTAGAAGCTCTAAGAATAGCCCATCATGATATTTGATCAGCGCTTCTCTTGCAGTCAGCAATTCTCCTAAAAGCTCTTCGGCACTGTTATATATCGGTTTTTCCTCAAATAAGGTCACATAAATACCGCGCTCTACGCGGAGCATCACCTCCTCCACATGTTTGAAAGTTAGACGGCGTCTCAGTTTTCTAAGATCTCGATAATAGCAGCGGAGAATCCATTTTTTTAGTCTTTCGGCTACTTTGAGCGTAGTCTCATGGGTCACAAATGGATTCCCATCCCGATCGCCTCCCGGCCAAAATCCAATTTTCAATAAGCCTGGGTTTTCCCAAGTATGCAGGGGTTGATCCAGGCTTTTTAGCAGACGAATCATGATATCTGAAATGCTTTGGTAAAAGACGTTTTCCAGATACCAAATCAAGCTCACTGCTTCATCAAAAGGAGATGGCTTTTCCCGATTGATAAAGCCTGTTTTTCCTAGCTGCTGTAGAAGCAAATTGATCCGACCAATATCATCATGACGGATGGCATCTTCTAAATCCGTGATAATTCCCAGAACATTTCCGGGGTAAAACTGAGTTGGGTGAGCTGTCAAAGTCAAACGCACCGAAAAGGTCTTCAGCTTTTCAATCAAAGCCTCTTTCTTCCGGTCGCCCTCTGCCCTGGTAATCAAAGCTTTAATCGACCCTCTCCCGCCCAAATCATTGATTTTCTCATAGGCGGCATCCTCGATGGAATCAAATAAAACCACCTGTCGCTCTACGTACTGAATCATTTGGAATAGGAGATCACTGCGTTCCTTCTCAGAATTGTTTGGCATCATCTCGTTGAAAAATCCCTCTATGATTGCTCGGGGAGAATTACCTTCTTCAAAACCTTTCGTACAGGAAGTTGCCAATAAGGGAAGCATCGTGCCTGTTCGAAAAATATGATCAAAAGGAAGGTCTAGAAAAAGTGAATTGTAAATAGTAAATCGCTTAGCTACTTCAGTCTCGTAGGGTGTATGCATATTATTTGGTTTATAAAGCTTGCTCAAATTACGAATTTTTCTGCTTTTTGGCTAAATTTTTACCAATTCATCAATTACAAAGTCGATTTATTTAGCATTAATCAGCCGAGCAAAGCTCCTTTCGATTATTGACTTTTTTCGTACTTTCCCAGATGAAATCGAGCATGACTAAAAAGTCACACTATTGTATGACTATCCGACAGGCGAGATTCCATGTGACCTTTAAAAATCAATTATCGACACATGAAAAATATCTTAGTGGCCTTCTTATTCTTAGCGACTTTTTCCTGCGCAGAAAAATCTAACATCGAAAATGAAACAAGCATGAAATATAACTTTCTGGTAGGCAGTTATACAGATAGTCCCGAGGAAGGGATCGGACTACTGACCTTCAATCCCGAAGGTCAAGAAATAGCATATAAGGTAATTGCACCGGGAGTTAGCAACCCTTCCTTTGTTCTTGAATCAGGGGAATTTGTTTTTTCTGTGGAAGAAAATGATAAAGGGGCATTAAAATCCTTCAGCTGGAACGAAGAAAAATCGCAGCTTTTTCAAATCGACAGCGTATTCAGCAATGGAGCCAATCCCTGTCATATTGCTGAGAAAGATGGGCTTTTGGTAGTTAGTAATTATAGTGGGGGGAATTTTTCCATTTACCGACTGGCTCCCAAAGGCCGGCTAGAATACCTTCAATCGGTCCAACACACTGGTAACAGTATCAACGAAGCCCGACAGGAATCTGCTCATGTTCATAGTGCAAATTTCAGCCCTGACGGCAGATTTTTGGTAGTTGCTGATTTGGGAACCGATCACATTTATACGTATCAAATTGACAGAAATAGTTCGGAGCCAGTCAGCCTCCTATCCCAAACGGCCATGACTCCTGGAGATGGTCCTCGACACTTGGCATTTTCACCAAATGGGGATGAAGTTTATGTGGTTCAAGAACTGACCGCCACTTTAGAGGTTTTTGCTTTTCAGGATGGAAACCTCATTAGTCAGCAAAGGCTGTCACTTTTGGAGCCTGATTTTGAAGGAGCGGTGGGAGCAGCGGAAGTTCGGGTTTCAAAAAACGGAAAATTCATCTACGCCTCCAACCGTGGTGATGCGAATACAATTTCTGTCTTTGCAAAGACTGAAGAAGGTCCATTTGAAACGGTGCAGCATATTTCAAGTGGGGGGAATATGCCCAGAAACTTTTCACTGACCGATGATGAAAAATACCTTTTGGTGGCGCATCAGGCCTCAGAAGATGTCGTTGTGTTCGAGCGAAATATCGAAAATGGCATCCTCACTCCTACCTCTATTCAAGTATCAGCGCCAAAGCCGGTATATTTATTTTCACTAGAAAATTAACGAGGCTCTTCCCAATTCAAATCCTTTTGGTAGCGGATATGACCAGCAGAAATTACCAGCGGTGAGTTTAGATTATTGTGGTAAAGCTGACCGGTACCTAGGCCCTGAGGAACCGTCGGGTTGAATTTTGATGCTAATTGTGCGATCGCATTCAGTCCAATATTGCTTTCCAAAGCCGAGGTCATCCACCAACCAATCGCTCGTTTTTCGGCCTCTTTTATCCACTCTTCCGACTCCAAAAAGCCACCAATCAGAGTTGGTTTTAAAATGATATGCTGTGGTTTAATATGGTCTAAAAGCAATCCTTTATCTCGAATCCCTATCAATTCCTCATCAAGTGCTATGGGTAGTGGGGTCTTGGCGCAAAGCTTTGACATTTCGGCCCATTGTCCTGCTGCGATTGGTTGCTCTATGCTATGGATTCCTAGCTCAGCCAATCGTTCGAGTTTGGAAAGAGCCTCCATGGTACTAAAAGCCCCATTTGCATCCCCTCGGAGAGTCAATTCATCCTCAGAGAATCGCTCCCGGATATAGCGAAGTAATTCCAATTCCTGCTCGAAATCGATCGCTCCGATTTTCATTTTGATACAAGTGAAACCTTGACTGATTTTAGCATCGATTTGCTCTCGCATAAACTCTCTATCTCCCATCCAAATCAAGCCGTTGATCGGAATCGGCTTTTGCTCATCGTAGAAGTTGTTTGGGAAAAACCGCTTTTCCCCATCCTGCAAAAGGTCCATGATAGCCATCTCCAAGGCAAACCGAAGAGAAGGAAAGTCGGAGGGAACGATATATTTGATGAAATCCAACAAGGAATCTTGCTCCTCAGGAAAATCATAGGTTGAGAACTCATTTAAGAAATCCTGCACCTTTGACTCAAAATCCGGTCTATCATCAACACTCAGCCTTACCAGTGGAGCAGCCTCTCCCCAGCCTATTCGGGAGTTCTTTGAGTTTACAGCCTTGATCCACCAAATAGAACGGGTCTTCAGTACCCCTCGGGAGGTACCTGCGTCAAAACGAAAATTCAAAGTGCGGGGTACGAGCTGAAATTTTAAAATCATGGAAACGAATGGGTATTAAATGAGTTTGAAAGTATGAACTATATTTGCGGCCAAATTGATTGAGATCGTGCAAAAAGTCAACCTCCAAGAATACGAATATACGCTTCCTGAACAGCGAATCGCAAAGTATCCCCTTGAAAAACGGGATTCTTCCAAGCTACTTCATTACCAATCAGGAAAGATTTCCCATCATCATTTTTTTGATCTACCCGATTTTTTGGAGAAGGGCACCTTGCTTGTTTACAATGATACCAAGGTGATACCGGCACGACTGATCTTTCAGCGGGAGACAGGAGCTCGGATAGAAATATTTCTTCTGAACCCCGTCCAGCCGACCACGGTAATTCCTGAGATCATGCTTTCGACACAGCCAGTCACCTGGCAAACCATGATAGGCAATGCCAAAAAATGGAAAAGCGATGAGATTCTAAAAGGTGTGATAGAAATCCAAGGCCAAAAAGTGGTCTTGGAAGCCAGATTGGTGGACAAAGAGAATAAATGGGTAGAGTTCAATTGGAATAGTGAAAGCGTGCCTTTCGTAGATATCGTCGAATCAAGCGGGGAGGTTCCCCTGCCTCCATATCTCAATCGAAAAGCGGAAGAAAGTGACAAGGACCGCTATCAAACAGTTTATTCTGAAAAGGAAGGGGCCGTAGCAGCGCCTACTGCTGGTCTTCACTTTACCGAGGAAGTATTTGAAAAGCTTCCCAAAAAGGGAATAGAGGAAGCTCAAGTGACCTTACACGTGAGTGCGGGGACCTTTCAGCCCATCAAAGTGGATGATGTGACTGCCCACCCTATGCACAGTGAGCAAATTCACCTTCAGAAATCAACCATTGAAAAGCTTTTGAATCAGGAAGGCCCAATCGTGGCTGTTGGTACCACCTCAGTCCGTACACTGGAAAGTCTGTATTGGCATGGAGTACAACTTCTAGAAAACAAGGGCACTGCTTTTAAAGTCGCTAAGTTGATTCCCTATGATTCCAGAGAGAGTCTGCCTTCAAAGAATGAATCCCTTCAAGCAGTTTTGAATCAAATGGAGGCAGAAGAAAAAGTAGAAATCATGGGAGAAACAGAAATTTTCATTTTCCCCGGATATCAGTTTCAAATGATTGACGGATTGATCACGAATTTCCATCAACCAGGGACCACTTTGATGCTATTGATCGGCTCTTTAATAGGCGATGATTGGAAAAAAGTCTATCAGGAAGCTTTAGATAATGATTATCGCTTTTTGAGTTATGGAGATAGTAGTTTGCTTTGGATCAATAAATAAATAATTATTCACTCGAAAGACGCTGAATTCCATCAATCAAACGCTGATAATAAGTTCGGCCTACCGGAACCATATCCTCTTCAATTTTCACCTCCCGGGTAGAAATTACAGATATTTCATCTAAGCGAACTATATAGCTTTTATGAACACGCATAAACTGTTCTTTTGGCAAAGCATCTTCGAAGTCTTTGAGGATGTTGCGTACAGAAATCACAAAATTTCTGGTGACAAGGGTCGTGTAGTTTCCGTCACCTTTCAGCCACAAGATGTCCTCATGTTTAACTTTCACTAAAGTGCCTTCTTGGCGCACAAAGAGGGCGTCTTTAATCAAAAGGGGTTTCTCTTTTTCCAAAGAACTCTCTCCCCGACCATTCCCATTACCGTTTCTTTTGATATTTTCTAGAAGCTCTTTCATTGTTTTGGAATTTCTTCATCAACTTACTGTTGAATCGCATTGTTTAGAATTCGTACTTTAGCATTTAAGATTTATTGTTCCACGGTATCTATATGAAAATCAAGCAGTTTTTAATTCTATTTAATTTTGTTTTTTGGGCTTGTAATCCTAAAGAAGATCCAAATCCTAACCCCAATCCTCCGATTGAAGAAGATCAATCCTTAGTATCCTTTGAAGGAATTGATCTATCGAATGGCCAATATTCGGGAAAACAAAAGTTTGAAGAAACATGGGAATTGGAAATCAAAAACCTTGAAAATCAGACTTCTCAAACCATCACTTTGTCCCCAAATGAATCGCCTATTTCCTCCCCTATTTCACTCCCTTTCGGCAAATACAGTTACACCTATCGATCAGCAGAAATCCCTGAATTCTCCGAGCTTCTTCCGGTGGATATGCTGGGCGAATTTGAATTAAAAAACCCTACAGAAACTATCAGTTTACAAGCAACGGGGCTCAGTGAGCAAGTCAGGGTGAATGCAAACTTTGACTTAGCTGCTCCACAGATAATTGCCCCCTTTGAAAGAAACCTATTCTCCTTTGATGGCAGCTTTCAAGCCTATTTGAATTCCGAAGAGCTATTAAAAATCAAAGTTCCTTTGCCCGGTTCAATTGACCACATGATTCAATTTCACAAGGCGGAATCTTCAGAAAATTACTCCCTCGAATACCCGGTCTCAGCCCCGGGTTTGTACGAAAGAAAAATCAAATTAAACACGGATGGCTTCCCTTGGTCCCTCATTCCTACACCACTCAACACCCTTGATGAAGAACTCGACGAAATTTCAGGCTTAGCTTTGCATCAGAATCGACTTTTTGCCATCAACGATGGAGACAATCCAAATCAAATCCTCGAATTGAATCCATCATCGGGGGAAATTCTTCGAAAAATCACTATAGAGAATG